>RFMX01000431.1 GCA_009927495.1 Betaproteobacteria bacterium | reverse complement strand
CAGTTCACCTTGAAAAACGGCATGACGCTGATTGTGAAGGTCGACAAACGCGCGCCTACCGCGGTGCACATGTTGTGGGTACGGGTCGGCTCCATGGACGAGGTCGATGGCGTCTCGGGCGTGGCCCATGTGTTGGAACACATGCTTTTCAAAGGTACCGCAAAGGTTAAACAAGGCGAGTTTTCGCGTAAAGTGGCTGCTTTGGGTGGACGAGAAAACGCCTTCACCAACAAGGACTACACCGGTTATTACCAACAAATTCCGGCCAAGCGTTTGCCAGAGGTCATGGCGCTTGAAGCTGATCGCTTCGCCAACAACCAGTGGCCAGACATTGAGTTCACCAAAGAGATCGAGGTGGTCAAAGAAGAGCGGCGCATGCGCACCGAAGACTCGCCCCGCATGTTGATGTATGAGCAGCTCTATGCCACCCAATTTGTCGCCTCTCCCTACCGCCGCCCCATCATCGGTTGGATGAACGACTTGGACGCCATGACGCCGCAAGACGCACGTGACTTTTACAAACGCTGGTATGTACCTGCCAATGCCGCCATCGTGGTGGTGGGAGACGTGGATGTGGCCGAGGTTCAGCGATTGGCCGAAACCACCTATGGGCAAATTCCTTCTGGCGTGGTGCCTGCACGCAAGCCCAGAGAAGAGCCTGCCCAAACCGGCACCCGCCGCGTGGTGGTGAAGGCGCCTGCAGACCAAGCCTATCTTGCTTTGTCGTGGAAGGTGCCCAACTTCTCTGGCTTTGAACCCACTGACGACAACCGCGACGCACTTGCGCTGACGCTGTTGGCCGCTGTTTTGGATGGTTACAACGGTGCTCGCTTAGACCGTGCACTGGCGCAAGGCGAGGGACGCTTGGCTGACAGCGCGGGTGCTTCCAACACCATGAGCGGACGTGGTCCGCAGGTGTTCATGCTCGACGCGGTGCCCGCCAAAGGCAAAACCCCAGAGCAACTCGAAGCCGCATTGCGAGCCCAAATTACCAAAATTGCCAAAGAGGGTGTCAGCGAATCCGAGATGCGCCGTGTCAAAGCGCAGTGGATGGCGTCAAACGTCTACCAGCGCGACTCCACCTTCAACCAAGCCCGAGAGTTGGGCAGCAGCTGGATCGAGGGCATGCCTCTTGACAGTGCCGAACGTGTGCTGGAGAGCTTGAACGCCATTACCCCTGCCCATGTGCAAGCGGTGGCGGCCAAATATTTCGGTGACGACACATTGACAGTGGCCACCTTGTTGCCACAAACAGGGGCGAGGGCTTTCCCGCGCAAACCGGTTGCCGGTTCACGCCACGGGGAGGCCACACGATGAAACGCTTTGAATGGTTGTTGGTATGTCTTTTACCGTGTGCTTCATGGGCAGGTATTCCTATTCAACACTGGACGATGGCGACAGGAACTAAGGTGTATCTGGTGGAAGCACCAGGCATTCCCATGGTGGATGTGCAACTTGAATTTGATGCAGGCGATCGGCGTGATCCCGCTGGCCAAAGCGGCTTGGCGCTTGCAACTGCCCGCATGATGGGCAAGGGCATCAAGGCCTTTCAAGGCCAGCCTGCCATGGATGAAAACCAGTTGGGCGAAGCATGGGCCGATTTGGGGGCCATGGTCAACGCCAACGCTGGCAACGACCGCATGAGCTTTTCCTTGCGCAGTCTGACCCGCCCCGAGTTGCTTGACGCAGCTGTGGCTTTGGCGGCAAGGCAGTTGGCCGCCCCCAGTTTCCCTGGTGAGGTGTGGCAAAGCGAGCGTGAGCGTTGGGTGGCTTCGATCCGTGAATCCAACACCAAGCCTGCCACGCAAGCCGGCAAGGCCTTTAACCAAGCCGTGTTTGGCAAGCATCCTTATGGTGCAGAGGTGGATGAAGCCAGTTTGCGACGCATAGACACCGCTGCCATGGCGCAGTTTTGTCGAGCCACCTGCTGCTCTGCCAAGCCAAGATCAGCGTGGTGGGTGCCGTCAACCGAGCACAAACAGAGCGTTTGCTTACCCAACTGCTCAGCGGCTTGTCCCGCCAAAGTGCTTGCCCCGCGCAACCCGTGGTGCCTGAGGTGATGCCTTTGAAAGAGGCGAAAACCCTGCAGATTCCTTTTGAATCTGCCCAAGCCCATGTCTTCATCGGCCAGCCAGGCATTGCCCGCCAAAACCCAGATTTCTTTGCCTTGACCCTTGGCAACTATGTTTTGGGTGGCGGTGGTTTTGTGTCTCGCCTGACCGACCAAGTGCGTGAAAAACGGGGCTTGAGTTACAGCGTTTACAGTTATTTTTCGCCTGGCCAACATGCTGGCGCTTTTGCTGTGGGACTGCAAACCCGACCCGACCAAGCCGCCCAAGCGGTTCAAGTCGCCACCGACGTGTTAAGTGACTTTGTGCGTAACGGCCCCACAGAGCAAGAGGTACAAGCTGCCAAGGATTTCATGATTGGCGGCTTTGCCCTGCGCTTGGACAGCAACCGCAAACTGTTGGACAACCTCAGCAATATCGCTTGGTTTGATTTGCCTCTGGACTACTTAGACACGTGGTCGGCTGAAATTGACAAAATCACGGCCAGCCAAATACAGCAAGCTTTTGCCCGCAACTTGCAACCCGAGCGCATGGTGACGGTTGTCTTGGGTGCCAAGCCTTGAAGCCAGGCGAGGTGCGCATCATTGGCGGCGAGTGGAAACGCAGCAAGCTGCCCCTGCCACGCAACGTCGATTTGCGCCCCACGCCGGACCGGGTACGTGAAACCCTCTTCAACTGGCTGGGCCAAGATTTAACAGGCTGGCATTGTGTGGACGCTTTTGCCGGCACCGGTGCGCTGGGTTTTGAAGCCGCTTCCCGAGGCGCAGCCCATGTGCTGTTGTGTGATGTCAATGCTTTGTGCATCGAGGCTATGGCCAAAACTCAGGCCAAGCTGGGCGCCAACCAACTGCGCATGTGGCGAGGGATGGTTTATCGACCCTGAGACAACAAGCGCCTCAAAGTGGACTTGGTGTTTTTAGACCCGCCCTACGACTTCCCGCAGTACCCCATGGCCTTGGCAGCAGCTGCGGCTTGCATCAAACCTTCGGGGCAGATATACCTAGAAGCCGCCAAACCCTGGCGCGATGACGATGTCAGCGTTTGGAGCTTACGCGTGGCCAAGCATTTAAAGGCAGGCGCGGTACACGCCCACTTGTTGCAGCCAGCGGCATAATGCCTTTATGTCCACCCAAGTCATTGCCCTGTACCCCGGAACCTTTGACCCCATCACCTTGGGTCATGAAGACATTGTTCGCCGGGCCGCTCGCATGTTTGACCAAGTGGTGGTGGCGGTGGCCAGCGCCCACCATAAAAAAACCATGTTCACCTTGGAGGAGCGCTTGAGCATGACCCGTGAAGCTTTGCATGACTGCGCCAATGTGCAAATCCAAACCTTTGATGGCTTGGTGATTGATTTCGCCGCCAGTTTGGGTGCCACCACCATGGTGCGTGGCATCCGCTCTATGACCGATTTCGATTACGAGTTTCAGTTGGCAGGCATGAACCGCCGCTTGGCACCCAAGATTGACACCGTGTTTTTAAACACCTTGGATGTTACCAGTGCATCTCCAGCACTTTGGTGCGTGAGGTCAACAACTTGGGTGGTGATGTCACCCAGTTTGTTCCCCCAGTGTGTTGCGTTTTATGCAGGCCAAAAAAGCAGCTTGAGGCAAACATGGCTTTGATGATCACCGACGAGTGCATCAATTGCGATGTGTGTGAACCCGAATGCCCCAACAACGCCATCTTCATGGGCGTGCAGATTTACCAAATCGATCCCGCCAAATGCACCGAATGCGTCGGCCACTACGATGAGCCGCAGTGCGTGCAGGTGTGCCCCGTGGCGTGTATTCCGCTAGACCCACAGCATGTCGAAAGCCGCGACACACTGTGGGCCAAATACCAAGGCTTGGTAAATCAACCGGCACCCAGCGCTTAAGCATTTAGGCGCTATTCAACGGGCGCTGTCTTACGGGTCTTTTTTGTCTTCGCTTTTTTCTTTTTGGTCTTGGGTTTGGCTTTTTCTATCACCCCGTCGCTGCCCTGCGCTTTGAAGGCGCGGGGCTTGCCTTTGTCGGCCACCTTGTCCGACTGAGAGTCTTCACAAGGCGTCATTTGGCCAGCTTGCTCACACAGCAGGGCCGGTTTTTCTTTGGGCTTGGCGTGAAGGGTGGGGGGAGTAGCCAGCAAGAGGCTAAACAGTGTCAGTCCCAGCACCGGGGTCAACAGGGGGAGGATTTTTTTCATGCGAATCGCCTTCCTTAAGAGGAGAGTCCGCCGCCGGACGTGGCGGTTTGGGCCTGGGCGGTTTGCTGGTATGGACCATTTGCATGGCTTTTTCCATCTCACCGCTTATCAAGCAGGCTAAGGCTTGCAGGCTGCGGTCGATGGAAGTGTCAATCAATATTCGCTGCTCAGGTGCAGGCTTCTTCAAAACCCAGTGAACCACTTCCGACTTGACACCGGGGTGGCCAATGCCTAGGCGCAAGCGCCAGTAGGCGTCTGTGCCCATTTGGGCATGGATGTCGCGCAAGCCGTTGTGACCCGCGTGGCCACCACCGAGTTTGAGTTTGGCTTCGCCGGGTGTCAGATCGAGTTCATCGTGGGCCACCAATATCTGTTCTGGGGCGATTTTGTAAAACCGCGCCAACGCCGCCACCGATTTGCCCGACAGGTTCATGAAGGTGGCAGGCTTCAACAACCAAATGGTTTCGCCCTGTAGCGTGGTTCGCGCCATCCAGCCGTGGTAATTTTTCTCAGGCTGCAACTGCACCTTGAGTTGCTGTGCGAGCTGATCGATGAACCAAAACCCAGCGTTGTGGCGGGTGTCCTCGTATTCAGCGCCAGGGTTGCCCAGGCCAACAAACAATTTCATCATGCCGGAATTATCTACCCGTCATTGCGAGGAGCTTGCGCTGAAGCAATCTCATCGATGCGCACCATGGCTAATAGCTACTAGCTCCGGGCTTGCACCATGTCGCTACGCAGCCCTTAGCCATGCCACGCCTTGAAGGCTACCAGCACTGCGGTTACTTTTTGCCTCGTAAGGTGCGGGTCGCAGATCGGCCGTAGCCGACGTTGTGCAAGCATGGAGGCGAGGCCGAGCCTGCGGAGCGCAACTAAGCAGGAATTGCTTGGCTGCGCTCGCAATGACGGGCTTGGCAATGAGGAGGTTTTGGTTATGGCGAAAAAAAGCCCGCATGAAGCGGGC
>RFMX01000307.1 GCA_009927495.1 Betaproteobacteria bacterium | reverse complement strand
TTGCGTGTGCTGCCCCAAATCGGCGTGTATTGCATGAGCAAAGCCGCCGTGGTGCAAATGACCAAAGCCATGGCCATTGAATGGGCCCGTTACGGCATCAATGTGAATGCGATTTGCCCTGGCTACATCGACACCGACATCAATCACCACCATTGGGAAACCGAGCAAGGCAAAAAATTGGTGAACATGTTCCCCAAAAAACGGCTGGGGCAAACCCATGACCTTGATGCTTTGCTGGTGATGTTGGCCAGCCCACAAAGCGACTTCATCAATGGCGCCATCATTTCTGCTGACGATGGTTTCTCCATATGAGAATCCAACTTCCCGCTGAAAAGAAACTGGTTTACCAAGAAGTCATACCCATGCGTTGGGGCGATATGGATGCCATGGGCCATCTTAATAACACCAACTACTTTCGCTATTTGGAGACGGCGCGTATCAATTGGTTTACCCAATTGGCTTGCCCCCCCGATCCCTCTGGCGAAGGGCCCATCATCGTCAATGCTTTTTGTAACTTTCTAATTCAGTTGGAATTCCCCTGCGATGTGCTGGTCAAGATGTATGTCAGCGATGCGCAACGCAGCTCATTTGAATCTTGGGCAACCTTGGAACGTACCGACCAGCCTGGTGTGATCCACGCTGAGGGTGGCGCCACCACGGTATGGGTCAATTTCCCTTTGAAAAAATCTTCCCCCTTACCTGATTGGATGAGGGCGCATTTGGTTTGATGTGTTCAGTTTCGATTTGCCAAGCCTTTTAAACAAACTTTCATATCTCTTAATGAATAATTGATTTAATTCTTAATAATTAGTTTTTATGGTTAATATTCGCAGGTGTCCCGCTGCTTTTGTGGGACTGACGGAGATAACCACAGTGACGCTTCCCCACGAGTTGTCTGCGCACATTATGCGTAAACAGCCGACCCAAAAACGCGCTCAACTCACCATTGACGCCATCTTTGAAGCCACCTCGCAAATTGTTGACCGAGAAGGTGTCAGTGGTCTGACCACCAACAAAATTGCAGCCAAGGCTGGCTTCTCTGTGGGTACCTTGTACCAATACTTTTCTAGCAAAGAAGCTATTTTTCGCGCCATGTCTCAGCATGGCCGCAGCTTGGTTCTGCGTGAATTGGAAAGCTATTTGTTTTCAGTGGAATGCAGCCAAGACCCGCAAGACA
This sequence comes from Betaproteobacteria bacterium, assembly GCA_009927495.1. Classification (GTDB taxonomy): domain Bacteria; phylum Pseudomonadota; class Gammaproteobacteria; order Burkholderiales; family Burkholderiaceae_C; genus Limnohabitans. The sequence continues at coordinate 4,887 of RFMX01000307.1, read as the reverse complement.
TTGTTCCCGAGGGGTTTGTGCGTCGTTATGTACAAATTTGTATCCAAGGATTTGCCTTAGGAAAAAACTACCGACGTGCCATGAACCGGTTGTGCTGGCTGCTAGAGCAGCCTGAGGAAACCGCTGTGTCTTTGCAAAATATGGTGGACCGATTGATGGCTTGTTTGAAGTACCTGCAACACCCCCAGTTGCCGGTCTTGGACGAGACACAAAGCTTTGTGTTGAGTCGCTCCCTCATGGGTTGTTTGCGCAGCGCTTCACTGGAGCGCTTTGAGCCCATGGAGTCTGAGGCGTTTGAAGACCAGATAGTGGAGTTGCTCATGTCCCAACTGGTACGCAACTGGGTCCCTGCTTAGGCCTTCTTTTCTTTAGGAACCCGCCCCATCAGATAAAACTCGGGGTTGGGCATCATGCTGGAGAAACTGGCGATGCGGTTGGACAAACCAAAGAAGGCGGTAATCGATGCGATATCCCAAATGTCTTCATCGCTGAACCCATGGGCATGCAAAGGCGCAAAGTCAGCGTCAGCAATTTCATCACTGTGCAAACACACCTTCATTGCAAAGTCGAGCATGGCACGTTGGCGTGGGCTGATGTCAGCCTTGCGGTAATTGATGGCCACTTGGTCGGCTACCAAGGGCTTTTTTTCGTATATGCGCAAAATAGCCCCATGCGCCACCACGCAGTACAAGCAGTGGTTGGCCGCGCTGGTGGTGGTGACAATCATTTCACGCTCACCCTTGGTCAAGCCACTCTCGCGCCCAACTGTCTCGGGCGTCATCAAGGCGTCGTGGTAGGCGAAAAAGGCGCGCCATTCGGCCGGGCGGTGCGCCAGGGCCAAAAACACTTGGGGCACAAAGCCCATTTTTCCTTGTACTTCCAGCACCTTGGCACGGATGTCCTCAGGCAGGTCTTTGATGTCGGGGGTAGGGTAGCGGCTCATATCGTCTCCATTTATTTTGATTATGCCCACCCCCTAGAATCGCTGCATTGCAGCAAAGGAGAGTGGTTTGAATAAATTGTTTCCCAGTGCAGCGGCCGCGCTTGATGGATTGGTTCGCGATGGTCAGTTGATCGCCGTGGGAGGCTTTGGTTTGTGCGGCATCCCCGAAGCCTTGATAGCAGCCTTGCGCGACAGCAAGGTGCAAAACCTCACCGCCATTTCCAACAACGCGGGTGTGGACGATTTTGGTCTGGGCCTGTTGTTGCAAACCCGTCAAATCAAAAAAATGATTTCCTCTTATGTGGGTGAAAACAAAGAGTTTGAACGCCAGTATTTGGCAGGTGAACTCGAACTTGAGTTCACTCCCCAAGGCACCTTGGCCGAAAAGCTGCGCGCAGGCGGTGCCGGTATTCCCGCGTTTTTCACCAAAACCGGTGTGGGTACCGTGGTGGCCGATGGCAAAGAATTGCGCGAATTCGATGGCGAAACCTATGTGATGGAGCGCTCTTTGGTTCCTGACGTGTCCCTTGTCAAAGCTTATGCCGCTGACCGCGTGGGCAATTTGCAATTTCGTTTGACTGCTCGCAACTTCAACCCAGCAGTTGCCATGGCGGGCAAAGTGTGTGTGGTGGAAGTGGAAAAAATTGTCGAAGTGGGAGAACTGGGCCCCGACCATGTGCATCTGCCTGGTATATATGTTCACCGTATTGTGCTGAACGCCCACCCCGAAAAACGCATCGAAAAACGCACCATCACAGAGAAAGCAGGAGTCTGACCATGAGTTGGAGCCAAGACCAAATGGCAGCACGCGCTGCCCACGAATTAGAAGACGGTTTTTATGTCAACCTTGGCATCGGAATTCCGACGCTTGTGGCTAACCATGTGCCAACCAACATAGAGGTATGGCTACAGTCTGAAAACGGCATGCTGGGTATCGGCCCCTTTCCCAATGCAGACCATGTCGACGCCGACCTCATCAATGCCGGCAAACAAACCGTGACCACCTTGGCCGGCACGTCAATTTTTGGCAGTCACGACAGTTTTGCCATGATCCGTGGCGGCAAGATCAATCTGTCTATTTTGGGCGCGATGCAGGTCAGCGAAAAAGGCGATCTGGCCAACTGGATGATTCCCGGCAAGATGGTCAAGGGCATGGGCGGCGCCATGGACTTGGTGGCCGGTGTCAAACGCGTCATTATTTTGATGGAGCATGTGGCCAAGAAAAAAGATGGCACCGAGGATTTGAAAATCCTGCCTCAATGCACCTTGCCCTTGACGGGTGTGGGTGTGGTTGACCGCATCATCACTGACTTGGCAGTGATGGACGTGACCCCCGAGGGCTTGAAAGTGGTCGAACTCGCTGACGGCGTGACCCGCGAGTTCTTGCAGAGCAAGACGGGCGTAGCACTTATTTAAAAACTGAAAACCTCTGCTTAAGAGGTTTGTGACAAAGCTTGGTCCATGACCTGGCTATGCGTTTTAAAGTACTTGGCTGCTTGGGGAGTCGGCACCAAAAATTTGGTGCGGCGGTTGCTGCCCTCAAATTGCGTTTCGATCATGCCGATTTCACGCAAGACATCGAGTTTGCGGTGAATCGTGGCAGGCGAAGCGATATGGGCCATGGCCATGGCTTCCGTCACCGTCAAGGGCTTTCCTTGTGCATGACGTACAGCAATGGTCTCTAGCAATTTTTTGGCGTCCAGATCCAAAGCGGGAAGTTCACCCTTGCCCTCGATGGTATGGAGCAGGGTTAAAAAACGAAGGTAAATATGGTTGCTCATGGTGAAGATATTAACATTTTGATGACAAAACCATGGATGTATTAAATATGGTTATTTTTGTAATACATCACCAATGCAAAGGTATTTCATTTCCAAGTATTCAGCCATGCCATGCCTTGAGCCTTCGCGACCCAAACCCGACTGCTTCATGCCGCCAAACGGCACATGCTCGGTGGCGATGACACCCACATTGATGCCCACCATGCCGTACTCCAAGGCTTCAGCCACGCGGTAAATACGCCCCACGTCGCGGGTGTAGAAATAACTGGCCAAACCAAATTCGGTGTTGTTGGCGGCAGCTATGGCTTCTTGTTCGGTTGAGAAACGAAATACCGGTGCAAAGGGCCCAAAGGTTTCTTCCTTGGCGCACAACATGCTGGCTTTGGCGTCGGCGATCACGGTGGGTTCGAAAAACTGGCCCTGTAGTTTTTTGCCACCCGCCAGCACACGTCCGCCTTGTTTCAAGGCGTCAGCAACATGGCGCTCAATTTTGTCAACCGCTGCATCTTCAATCAAGGGGCCTTGGCTCACACCCTCTGCGAAACCATTGCCTACTTTTAAGGTGGCTACCTTGGCAGCAAATTTTTCGACAAACGCATCGTAAATGCCGTCTTGCACATAGATGCGATTGGCGCAAACGCAGGTTTGCCCCGCGTTGCGAAATTTGCTGATCATGGCGCCTTCGACAGCAGAGTCCATATCGGCATCATCAAACACGATGAAAGGTGCGTTGCCACCCAATTCCAAAGCCAGTTTTTTCACGGTAGGCGCAGATTGCGCCATGAGGATGCGCCCCACTTCGGTGGAGCCTGTGAAGCTGATGTGGCGCACGGTGTCGCTTGCACAAAACACCTTGCCCACTGCAATGCTGTTGGCGCTATCGGCTGTCAGCACGTTCAATACACCTGCGGGCAAGCCTGCGCGTAGCGCCAGTTCGGCAGCAGCCAGTGCGGTCAGCGGCGTGAGTTCGGCTGGCTTGATGATGACCGGGCAGCCCGCAGCCAGTGCCGGTGCCACCTTGCGGGTGATCATGGCCAGGGGGAAATTCCAAGGCGTGATGGCTGCACACACGCCTATGGGCTGCTGCAACACCATCAGGCGACGGTTGTTGTCAAACTGGGGCAGGGTTTCACCATTGACCCGCTTGGCTTCTTCGGCATACCACTCGACAAAACTGGCACCATAAGCCACTTCGCCTTTGGCTTCAGCATAGGGCTTGCCTTGCTCAGCGGTGAGGATGCGGCCCAAATCTTCCACGTTGGCCATGAGCAAGTCATACCATTTGCGCAAAACAATACTGCGCTCTTTGGCGGTTTTATTGCGCCATGCAGGCCATGCGGCGTCGGCTGCGGCGATGGCACGGGTGGCATCATCAGGTCCGAGGTTGGCCACATCGGCCAGTTTGCGGCCGTTGCTGGGGTCCAGCACATCAAATCGGTGTGAGCCTTTGACCCATTCGCCGTTGATGAGGGCATCGGTTTTGAGCAAGCTGGGGTCTTTGAGCAAGGCCAGTGGTGAGGTTTGCATGTCCATGGGTAAGCCAATGTGATTAGAGGTTCAATCTCAATCATGGCATAAAATTCCTTATGACTTCAGCCCCTGTTTCTGTCGCCGACATTCGGCAAAGTTTCCTCGATTTCTTCGCCGCCAAAGGCCACACCGTGGTGGCTTCCAGCCCCTTGGTGCCGGGCAACGACCCCACCTTGATGTTCACCAACTCGGGCATGGTGCAGTTCAAAGACGTGTTTTTGGGCTCCGATAAGCGCTCGTATGTGCGTGCCGCCTCGGTGCAAGCCTGCTTGCGAGCGGGTGGCAAACACAACGACTTGGAAAACGTGGGCTACACCGCTCGCCACCACACCTTTTTCGAAATGCTGGGCAACTGGTCGTTTGGCGATTACTTCAAGCGCGAGAGCCTGAAGTGGGCATGGGAGCTGCTGACCGAGGTCTACAAACTCCCCAAAGAGCGGCTGCTCGCCACCGTCTACCAAGAGGACGACGAGGCCTACGACATTTGGACGAAAGAATTGGTCTGCCACCTGATCGCGTCATCCGCATTGGTGACAACAAGGGTGGGCGCTACAAGAGCGACAACTTTTGGATGATGGCCGACACAGGCCCTTGCGGTCCGTGCTCTGAAATTTTTTACGACCATGGCGACCA
>RFMX01000226.1 GCA_009927495.1 Betaproteobacteria bacterium | reverse complement strand
ACCTTGCTAGCCGCCCGTGCATTGGCGCAAGCCATACCACTGCATTGCAAAGTTTGGGTCTCGCCCTTGCAGCGTTGCATGCAACTGGCCGATGCTTTGTCAGATATACGTCCTGAGCTGAAAGCTCAAACCGACGCGCGCTTGCGCGAAATGGACTTCGGTACATGGGAGGGCGTAGCTTGGAATGCGATTCCACTGGAAGCCATGCAAGCCTGGACCGATGACTTCGGCGCACACCGCTTCGGCGGCGTGGAAAGCGCCAATGAAGTGTTGGCTCGGGTTGCAGACTTGTGGGATGCGGTACGGCAACAGCTTGATGAAGACCAAGTGTGGATCACCCATGCCGGCGTAGCTCGCGCTGTGCAGTTGCTGTCAAAAGGTATCCGGTGGGTGGAAAGTGCCAGTCAGTGGCCTACAGAAGCGCCGAGCTATGGGGAGTGGTGGCGTAATGATTTTTGAACCAAATGAGAGGGGTCTGTCGCAATAGTGGAGTCCTGCCAATCTAGGGATTTTCAAGCTTTGCTAAGCTTGCGCTACTTTAGGAAGCAATGCCATGACCACTTTGAATACCCAAGCCAATTTTCATGACAGCGGCTCTGCTGTGCGTGGTGACTTCGAACCTGGCGACGCGTTTTACGAAGCCTTGATGGATGCCCACCAAGGCTTGAGCGAAGACCAAAGCCATTTATTGAATGCACGGTTGATACTGGTGATGGCCAACCATAGGCGACTTAGAAGTTCTCAAACAAGCAATCCAATTGGCCAAAGACCATTTAGACGAATAGCGCTAGTTGGGTTGTGGTGTTTTGGGTTTGAAGCTGCAATACGACGCCACCTGACATTGCCAGCACAGCGGCTTTCTGGCTTGGCACACATAGCGGCCATGCAATATCAACCAATGGTGGCATCGACCAAATACGCAGCCGGAATGCGTTTGAGCAAGCCCATTTCCACCTCGTAAGGTGTGCTTCCAGGGGCTAAGCCAGTGCGGTTGCCCATGCGAAAAATATGCGTGTCTACAGCCATGGTGGCCTCACCAAACGCCACATTAAGAACCACATTGGCGGTTTTGCGGCCCACACCTGGCAAGGCTTCCAAGGCCTCTCGATTGCGCGGGACTTCACCCCCATGCAAGTCCACCAACATCTGACAGGTTTGCATCAAGTGTTTGGCCTTGCTGCGGAAAAGCCCGATAGTTTTGATGTAACTCTCTAAACCTTCAAGCCCCAAAGCCAGTATTTTCTGCGGCGTGTTGGCGACGGAAAAAAGTTTGCGCGTGGCCTTGTTCACACCCACATCGGTGGCTTGCGCACTCAGCAGCACAGCGGCGAGTAACTCAAACACGCTGGTATATTCCAACTCGGTATTGGGCTGCGGGTTCGCTGCTTTGAGCGTCGCAAAAAACGGCTCGATGTGCTCTTTTTTCATTTTCAACAATCGGGGTCAGATCCCAATTATCACCCTATGCAATTTGCTGATCGCCTCAACAACGTCGAAACCTCCGCCATCCGCGAGCTGTTCAAGCTGCTGGGCAAACCCGGCATCATCAGTTTTGCAGGAGGCTTTCCCGACAGTGCCATGTTCGATGTCGATGGCATACGAGAAGCCAGCAGCCGCGCATTGACCGAGGAACCAGGCGCTGCTTTGCAATACGGCGCAACCGAGGGCTACAACCCCTTGCGTGAACAGCTCGCCGCCTTCATGGCGACCAAGGGTGTGAAAGGTTTAACGCCCGAGGGTTTGATCGTCACCACCGGCAGCCAGCAGGCCTTGGACTTGGTGGCCAAAACCTTGATCAACCCCAACGACGTGGTGTTGGTGGAAGCCCCCACCTTCTTGGCGACCATCCAATGCTTCAGGTTGTATGGACCCCAAGTCATCGGTGTGCCTATCGATGCCGATGGTGTGAAGGTGGATCAACTTGAAGACATGATGGTCAAGCACAAGCCGAAGTTGGTGTATGTGATTCCCACCTTTGGCAACCCCAGTGGTGCCATGATGAGCTTAGAGCGTCGCTTGAAGGTGTTAGAGCTGGCAGTGAAGTACCAAACCGTGGTGGTGGAAGACGACCCTTATGGCGACTTGTATTTCGCGGAACCGCCACCGCCTTCTTTGTTGGCATTGACAGAGCAAGTGTCTGGTAGCCGCGATTGCTTGGTGCATTGTGGGTCGCTCAGCAAGGTCTTGTCACCCGGTTTGCGCTTGGGTTGGATGATTGCGCCTGCTGAGCTATTGGCCAAAGCCACCATGTGTAAACAGTTCAGCGATGCCCACACTTCAACCTTTGCCCAAGCCACTGCGGCGCAGTACCTCAAAGCGGGTCGAATGCCTGCCACCTTGGCCAATGTGCGTCGCGTTTACGCTGAGCGAGCCAAGGCCATGGGTGAAGCTTTGAAGCAAGAACTAGGTGACGCCTTGTCCTTCAGTCAACCGCAAGGCGGACTGTTTTTTTGGGCACAGTTAACAGGTGCGGGTGGCAAATTGAAAGACGGCAACGAGTTAGCCAAACGTGCGATTGAAAAAGGCGTGGCCTTTGTACCGGGTGCGCCATTCTTTGCCAACAACCCAGATACCTCTGCCGTACGCTTGAGCTTTGCCACTGCGGATGTGGCAAAAATCAAAGAGGGTATTGAACGACTGGGCCAGGCTATTCGGCTTTAGCCAGCAAAACCTGCGTAGGTTGAAACATCCATCAAGCCATCAAGTTCTGCCACGTCGCTGAGTTGAACTTTGCAGAACCAGCCCGCACCCTCGGGGTCGGTATTGGCAAGCGACGGGTCTGCCCGCAGTTCTTCATTCACTTCAAGCACCGTACCGCTGGCAGGCATATGCACATCGGCTGCAGCTTTGACCGACTCCACCACACCCAATACCGTGCCTTGCGCAAAGCTGTCACCTATGGCGGGTAATTCCACAAACACAATGTCACCCAAGGTTTCTTGGGCGTGAACGGTGATGCCCACCCAAGCGAAATCGCCTTCGGTGCGAACCCAGGTATGTTCTGCGTGGTATTTGGTCATGGTCACATGCCTGCGTAGTTGGGGCCACCGCCACCTTCGGGCGTTACCCACACAATGTTTTGCGTGGGGTCTTTGATGTCACAGGTTTTGCAATGTACACAGTTTTGTGCATTGATTTGCAACTGGTCAGCGCCTTCGGCTGTCTTGACATACTCGTAAACGCCGGCAGGGCAGTAACGCCCCTCAGGCCCATCGTAGGTGGCAAGGTTGATATTGACGGGAATCGCGCTGTCTTTGAGGGTCAGGTGCGCCGGTTGGTTTTCTTCGTGGTTGGTGTTGCTGATGAACACACTGGAGAGCTTGTCAAAGCTGATGACGCCATCGGGCTTGGGGTAGGCAATGGCTTGGGACTGTGCAGAGGGTTTGAGGCTGGTGTGGTCAGCCTTGTGGTTGTGCAAAGTCCAAGGCGGGGTGCTGACACCTATTTTGGGCAAAGCAAAATGCTCTACGCCGGTCATGAGTTGGCCAACCCATTTGCCTTTTTTGAACCAGTTTTTGAAATTGCGGGTTTGGTGCAATTCTTTGTAAAGCCAGCTGCTTTCGAAATGGGTGGGGTAGGCCGTCAGTTCATCGTGCGAGCGACCTTCGGCAATCGCCACAAAAGCGGCTTCAGCGGCGAGCATGCCTGACTTGATGGCTGCATGGCTACCCTTGATACGAGCCGCATTCAAATAACCCGCATCGCAACCAATCAGGGCACCGCCCGGGAAAACAGTTTTGGGCAGTGCCTGTGGCGTGCCGTTGTTGATGGCACGAGCGCCATAGCCAATGCGTTTGCCACCCTTTAAGTGCTTGGCAATGCTGGGGTGTGTTTTCCAGCGCTGCATTTCTTCAAACGGGCTCATATAGGGGTTGGTGTAATCCAGACCCAGCACAAAGCCCAAGGTGACTTTGTTGTCTTCAAGGTGGTACAAAAATCCGCCACCAAAGCTGTTGTCAGCGATGGGCCAACCCGAGGAGTGGACCACCAAGCCAGGTTTGGCCAAAGCGGGATCAACTTCCCATGATTCTTTGATGCCGATGGCAAAAGTTTGCGTGTCTTTGCCTTGGTTGAGTTTGAAACGCTCAATCACTTGCTTGCCCAAGTGGCCACGCGCTCCTTCGGCAAAGACGGTGTATTTGGCGTGTAACTCCATGCCCAGTTGGAAGTTATCGGTGGGTTGTCCGTCTTTACCCAAGCCCACATGGCCGGTGGCCACGCCTTTGACAGAGCCATCTTCGTTGTAGAGCACTTCGGCCGCGGTAAAGCCCGGGAAAATTTCCACGCCTAAATTTTCTGCTTGCTGAGCCAGCCACTTGGTGACATTGCCCAGTGACACCACATAGCAACCATCGTTATGAAAATTGCGCGGCATCAGCCAAGAGGGCACTTTGGTGGCACCATCTTCTGAAAGAATCAGTAACTCGTCGCGGTTGACAGCTTGGTTTAAAGGCGCACCCAAATTTTTCCAGTTGGGGAACAGCTCATTCATGGCACGAGGGTCCATGACAGCGCCAGACAAAATATGCGCACCAGGCTCGGAACCCTTTTCAAGCACCACCACCGACAGGTCGTGGCCTTTTTCTACACAAAGCTGCTTTAAGCGAATCGCCGTGGCCAAGCCACCTGGCCCACCGCCAATCACCACAACGTCATATTCCATTGCTTCGCGAGGGCCAAATTGTTCAAGCAAATCTTGGGGGGTCATAAGAGCGGTGAGTGAGGTGTCATAGCAGCGACAGATTCTATGCGGAGTGGTCGGTGCTTCTCGCCATAATCAATCGCCTTGAGACTTGGTCTGCACAACCCCCTTTTTTGACTTTCAGGAGCCCACTATGGCGTACAGCCTTGATTTATCTGGACGCGTCGCATTCGTCACTGGCGCTTCCAGTGGCTTGGGTGCCCAGTTTGCAAAAACATTGGCAAGTGCGGGTGCTGCGGTAGTACTGGCGAGCCGCCGAAACGAAAGACTGAAGTCCTTGCGCATTGACATAGAGGCGCAAGGCGGACAAGCGCATGTGGTCAGTTTGGATGTCACCGATGCCCTCAGCATAGAAGCGGCGGTGGAGCAAGCAGAAGCCGAGGTCGGACCCATCGATATCTTGATCAACAACTCTGGCGTCAGCGCGACACAGCGGTTGCTGGAGGTGAAGGAAGAAGACTTCGACTTTATCTTCAACACCAATGTACGCGGTGCCTTTTTTGTCGCTCAAGCGGTGGGTAAACGCATGTTGGCACGGTCCAAAGGCGCTTTACCAGGCACCTATGCGGGAGGACGCATCATCAACATTGCCTCGGCAGCGGCC
>RFMX01000010.1 GCA_009927495.1 Betaproteobacteria bacterium | reverse complement strand
GGTGTTGGTATGCGTCTCCCAACCAGGCAGACCTTCAATGCCGTGATTACCCAATAAAAAATCAGGCTCAAAAACCAGCATGCGACGCATATCGCTTATACCGCGACCCGTGACTATTCCAACTCGCGCACGACTCTGTAGCAGGTGCAGTCGTTCGAGCACGACGTCTGGCACATGAACTTTTTCAGGCGAGGCTTCCAAAGGTACTAAGGTGCCATCAAAATCAAACAGACAAAGCACATCATCTCGAACAAAATCTTTTAAATTTTGACGGCCCGAAGGAGTAAAAAGCTCTTTCAACATGTTTAACGCAATCCCTGATGACTATGTGAGTGAATTTTTTCTCTGACACGCTGACGCCGCCGTAAACGTGCCGCATCTAGCAACATTAACCCTGCCCAACGATACACATTAAAGTCTTTGACACGCTGACGCATACTACGCATACGTTCTCGCTGCTCCAGCTCGGGCATAGTAATCGCACGATACAAAGCTTGGGCGCCCTGCTCGATATGATACGGGTTGATGATAAGCGCTTCATACAATTCGCGCGCTGCACCCGTAAATTGAGAGAGTATTAGCACACCCAACTCATCATCTCGAGCTGCAATGAATTCTTTGGCAACCAAATTCATTCCATCATGAAGACTGGTCACCAGACACAGATCGCTACTACGATAGCATTGAGTTAACTGCTCTCCATCATAATGTTCAATTCTCAAAATGATGGCAGGTGTCGCTGCCTTCTCATATCGCTGATTGATATCGAGCGCTAATTTTCGTACCCGTAATTCTAAATTTTGATACTCATCCAGCGATGAACGACTGGGCGCAGCAATCTGGAGCAGCGTAACTTTTCCTATTAATTCAGGATGCGTTTCTAGCAGCCTGTCAAATGCTTGAAAGCGCTCGACGATTCCCTTGGTGTAATCCAGTCTATCTACACCCAGCGCCAAACAGTGTCCTTCAGGCAGATGTAACTCGTACCTGAATGTTTTACGAGCATGAATCAAATCAGTGGTGGTATCGTGTTCTGGCCAAGCGATAGAAATCGGATACGGCTCTACCTGCGTTAAATCACTGCCGTGCGTAATGGTAGACGCTTCATACTCGATACGAGTCTCCAAGTAACGATCCACTGTTTCCAGAAAATTTTTACAATGAAATGGCGTATGAAATCCTAATAAAGTATTTCCCAACAGACCCTGCAATAACTCTTCACGCCAAGGACAAATTCCGAACGATTCTGGATTAGGCCATGGGATATGCCAAAACATGATGA
>RFMX01000388.1 GCA_009927495.1 Betaproteobacteria bacterium | reverse complement strand
ATCCAGACGAGACGGCCGAATGGCAAGAATCGCTCACGGAAGTCGTTTCAGCGCAGGGCCATCAACGCGGCCGAGAATTGATGCTCGCGCTACTGAAGCGTTCAAAAGAATTGCACCTTGGCGTTCCGATGGTGCCGACGACCGATTACCTCAACACAATCGCTCCCGAGAACGAAGTGGTTTTTCCAGGCGATGAGGACATTGAACGTCAGTACCGTGCATGGATCCGATGGAACTCCGCAATTATGGTGCACCGCGCTCAGCGTCCCGGTATCGGAGTTGGCGGTCACATCGGATCGTATGCCTCGAGCGCTTCGCTGTATGAAGTCGGGCACAACCACTTTTTCCGCGGACCAGACCACCCCGGTGGCGGCGACCAGATTTTCTATCAGGGACATGCGGCTCCCGGCATGTACGCCCGAGCGTTCCTCGAAGGACGCTTGACAGAAGACCAGTTGGATGGCTTCCGTCAGGAAAAATCCCATTTCGCTGGCGGATTGTCGTCTTATCCGCACCCTCGTTTGATGCCCAATTTCTGGCAGTTCCCGACGGTGTCAATGGGTCTTGGTCCTATCAATGCGATCTATCAGGCGCAGTTCAACAAGTACATGACCAACCGTGGAATCAAGGACTGCTCCGATCAGCACGTGTGGGCCTTCCTCGGTGACGGCGAAATGGACGAAGTCGAATCTCGTGGCGCACTTCAACTCGCAGCAAACGACGGCCTCGACAATCTCACTTTCGTCGTCAACTGCAATCTGCAGCGACTCGACGGTCCTGTCCGCGGTAACGGAAAGATTATCCAGGAACTGGAATCGTTCTTCCGCGGTGCCGGTTGGAATGTCATCAAGGTCGTGTGGGGACGCGAGTGGGATTCACTTATTCTCAACGACACCGATGGCGCACTCCGAGACCTCATGAACGCCACCCCGGACGGCGACTTCCAAACTTACAAAGCGGAATCCGGGGCGTATATTCGCGAAAACTTCTTCGGCCGGGATCCTCGCACCGCAGCAATGGTTGCGGATTGGACGGACGACGAAATTTGGTCGCTCAAGCGTGGGGGCCACGACTACCGGAAGCTCTACGCGG
>RFMX01000190.1 GCA_009927495.1 Betaproteobacteria bacterium | reverse complement strand
GCAGCGGTGCGCATCGAGGACGCGGTGAAAAAAGTGTTGGCCCAAGGCCTGCGCACTGGCGACATCTACAGCGAAGGCACGACCAAGGTGGGCACGGCTCAGATGGGGGACGCGGTGGTCAAGGCCTTGAGCTGATGCGGTTTTTTTGCCGCTAGAATATTTACGTATGAATACCAAGCACTTCTTTTTCAATGAACCTCGACCGCGCCACTCAAGCCGCGGTTGAAGTGCTTGCTATATCCATCACAACGACAACCACCAAGGGCTGAACAGCTCCGGTTCGTCGTGCCCTCCCCGGCCAGACGAGCCGGGGGTCAAAACACATTGATTAGAAGGGCACAAAAATGAACAAGATAGGAAATCGCGTTGGCCTCGTGGGCTGGCGAGGCATGGTGGGCTCGGTCTTGATGGACCGCATGCAAGCCGAAAAAGACTTCGACTTGATCGAACCCGTGTTCTTCTCCACCTCCAACGCCGGAGGTGCAGCGCCCGCCATGGCCAAAAACGAAACCAAGCTGTTAGACGGCCACAACATCGTCGCCCTCAAGGCATGCGACATCATCATCACCTGCCAGGGCGGCGACTACACCTCGGAAGTGTTCCCCAAGCTGCGTGCGACAGGTTGGAAGGGCCACTGGATTGATGCCGCCTCGACCTTGCGCATGAAAGATGACGCCATCATCATCCTCGACCCTGTGAACCTGCCGGTGATCGAAAACGCCCTCGCCAAAGGTGGCCTCAATTGGGTGGGCGGCAACTGCACGGTGAGTTGCATGTTGATGGGCGTTGGCGCTTTGTACAAAGCCGGTTTGGTAGAGTGGATGAGCACCCAAACCTACCAAGCCGCCTCTGGCGGCGGTGCCGCGCACATGCGCGAATTACTGACCCAATTTGGCAGCGTACATGCCGAAGTCAAAGACCTGCTGAACGACCCCAAAAGCGCCATTTTGGAGATCGACCGCAAAGTCATTGCTAAACAAAGGGCACTTTCTGCCGCTGAAACCGAAAACTTTGGCGCACCTTTGGGTGGCTCGCTCATCCCGTGGATCGACAAGGATTTAGGGGTTGGCAAAACGGAGGGCAACGAGTTCTGGGGCACCAGCCGCGAAGAGTGGAAGGGCATGGCAGAGGCCAACAAAATTTTGGGCCAAGGCCCAGGTTTTGCCCAAGCTGCAGTACCTGTTGACGGATTTTGCGTGCGCATAGGCGCCATGCGCTGCCACAGCCAAGCCCTCACCTTCAAACTCAAAAAGAACGTGCCCATAGCCGATATCGAGGCGATGATCGCCGCAGACAATGAATGGGTGAAGGTGGTTCCCAACAACCGTGAGGCAACTTTGCAACATCTCACCCCCGTGGCGGTGACTGGCACCATGACCATTCCTGTGGGGCGCATCCGCAAAATGGCATTTGGCCCTGAGTATGTGGGCGCATTCACCATCGGTGATCAGTTGTTGTGGGGCGCTGCAGAACCATTGCGGCGTATGTTGCGAATACTGTTGAAAGCCTGAAATTCAATAAAAAGCGCTCATCTCCATTATGATGAGCGCTTCTTAGGCCGCACGAAAACCAAACCTATGCATCAGCTGATCAAAATGCCCCGCACTTTGCGTTGCTTGGTAAGTATTTTTCTAGTGTTTTCAACTGGTCATGCCATGGCCCTGCAACTGGGTCGCCCGCAAATCCAATCCAAACTAGGTGAACCGCTCAAGCTAGAAGTTCAGGTCAGTGATTTGTCGGCGCAAGAGGCCCAAGAGTTTCAAGCCAACTTAGCCAATGCAACCGTCTACCAAGCAGCCAAAATCGGTCGAGTCGCTGGGCTAGACAATGTGCGCATCACCTTGGTACGAAAAAGTGATGATCTGTATTTGCTGCAATTTCAAGGCGCAGAAGCCATCAGCGAACCCTATGTGGACTTGCTGCTTGAATTTCGCTGGGCATCAGGACGCGCTTATCGCAACTTAGGTTTTCCGCTGAGCAATGGCCTAGCGCCCGAACCCACCGCTGTGGCCAGCAATGACACCCCTGCGGCCAACAACTTGCCGCCTTTGCCACTGGACAAGCCTGCCCCTGTGGCCACCGTACCACGCCCAGCGCCTTTGCCCTCGCCTGCCAAAGCCGAGCCCAAGACCAAAGCCGACAAACCTGTTGCAGAAAAACCAGCGGCTAAAAAATCAGAGTCTGGCGTTCTCACCAAGGCTGGCGACACCATTGAAGTGGTGCGAGGCGACACTGCCAGTAAATTGATGATGACGCACTCTGTGGGCGGCGATGTGTCGCTTGACCAAATGCTGATGTCTTTGCTGCGTAACAACCCGAAAGCCTTCGTCGACAACAACGTCAACCGCCTCAAGGCTGGTGCGCTCATCACCTTGCCTACCGAAGAAGAGGCAGCCTCCATTGACCGCAAACAAGCGCGTGAAGACATTCGCTTGCAGGCCTTGGACTTTGACGCTTACCGCACCCAGTTGGCTGGCCAAGTCGGTAAATCCAAATTGGCTGACACCAACGAGCGTGAATCCAAAGGCGGCTTAAAAGCGCAGGTTGACAACAAAGCGCAAAAAGTCAGCTGACCAGCTGACGCTGAGCAAGCCGGGCGCAAGCGATGCGGACAAAGTCAAACAAAATTTGGAGAGTGAACAAGCAGCGCAACGCAACCAAGAGGTCGCCAAAAACGTCACTGAACTTGACGCGATCTCCAAAGCTGCCGGCAAAATGCAAGACGGCATGTCCTCCAGCATGCCCAACTTACCTGCGGGTGCACAAGATTTTGTGACCTTCCTCAAGCGCTATATGTTTGAGTTGATTGGTCTTATCGCCGTCATCGCTGCCGTTTTGGTAAGCATCTCTTTGTGGCGGGACAAACGGAGTCAGCAACCCCATCCCGATGGAGACGATACCGATCTCGACTTCAAAACCGGTCCTGACCTCGCGAGATAAGCCGCAAGACATGAAAGTCGATTTCGATTTAGAACTCCCCCCTCGCCCAGCGCCAAACCC
>RFMX01000011.1 GCA_009927495.1 Betaproteobacteria bacterium | reverse complement strand
GATGTGCATTGGCAAAGCATCGATTGGCAGTGGGCGCAACCGGTGTGGGTGACGCCCTCGTTCAGCGTGGCTGCATTGATTGGCATGGCCTTGCCGTTGTTCATCATCACCATGGCTGCGCAAAACATCCCAGGCGTGGCTGCCATGCGCGCCCATGGCTATGCGCCGCCGCTGTCACCCGTCATGGGCTGGATTGGCGTGGCGAACGTGGTGTTGGCACCCTTTGGGGCGTTCGCCCTTAATTTGGCAGCGATTACCGCCTCTATTTGTTCCAGTGAAGAAGCCCATGCCGATAAAAGCAAGCGCTATACCGCTGCCATGAGTGCAGGTATTTTTTATATTTTGATGGGATTGGCAGGTGCCTCGGTGGTCAGTCTGTTTGCCGCTTTGCCTAAAGCGCTGGTGATGGTGATTGCGGGCCTAGCCTTGTTTGGCACGATTGCCAACGCTTTGGCCAATTCATTGGAAGATATTTCCACCCGCGAACCCGCCTTGATTACCTTTTTGGTGACGGCTTCGGGCTTTAGCTTGTGGGGAATTGGCGCGGCATTTTGGGGCTTGGTGGCGGGGGCCATTGCTTGGGGCTTATCGCCCCACCCCAAAGACTAGGACCAAATCACGCTGTTTCTGCTGGCATACCAGTTGTCTAACTGGTGTTGCACTGCGTATTCGATGCGGCTGCGTTTGATTTTCATGGTGGGCGTGAGGCAGCCGTTTTCAATACTCCAAGGCTCAGCAGCCACCACCAACATTTTCAAGCGCTCGTAGTCCGCAATGCCTTGGTTGACTTCGGCCAGCAAGTCGGCCAAGGCTTTTTCAACTTCAGAGCGGACTTCGTTTTGCTTGAGTTTGGGACGCAGGTCTTCAGCCAACACCACCAAGGCATAAGCCGACTCAAAACCCGAGCCTGATACCATGGACAACTCGATCATGGGGTGGGCATTCAACAGGTTTTCAATAGGCGCAGGCGCAACGTACTTGCCCTTGCTGGTCTTGAACAATTCTTTCAGGCGTCCGGTGATTTTGAGTTGACCATCCGGGCGGCGCGAACCCAAATCGCCGGTCTTGAAGAACCCATCCGCCGTGAAGGATTCCGCATCGAGGTCGGGGCGTTTGTAATAACCCACCATTTGCCCAGGCGACTTGATAAGGATTTCGCCTTCGTCGCTGATGCGCACTTGCACCCCTTCATAAGGGATACCCACATAGCCAGGTTCGTTGTAGGTTTCGTCAGAACTGTGCGAATACGCAAAATCCTCTGTCATGGCGTAGCCCTCAACCAAATTCAAACCAAGGCGTCGATACCAACGGATCAGGTCGGGGGGCAAGGGCGCTGAGCCACTGCCAGCCATCTCGACTTTGTTCAAACCTAAGCCCGTGAGAACCTTTTTAGCCACCACCTTGCCGATGAAGGGCAGAGACAGCAGAAGGTTGAGTTTTTTGGCTGGCATTTTGGCGAACACACCTTGCTGAAACTTCAACCAAAGGCGCGGTACCGAGACAAAAATCGTGGGCTGTGCGCGGTTCAAGTCTTGAATGAAGGTATCCAAGCTTTCAGCGAAATACATGTGAATGCGCCCATGCACAAGGGCCACGGTTTCAGCCCATGCACGTTCGAACACATGGGCCAGCGGCAGGTAAGACAGCATGCGGTGGTCGCGGTCATAGCCCAAGCTGTCGTTGATGCGTTTGGCAATGCCGTGACCCACTTCGCTGATACGCGCAAAGTTGTGCATCGCGCCTTTGGGCTGGCCGGTAGACCCTGAGGTGTAAATGATCATGGCCAAATCGTTGTCGTCGCGCAGCACATCGCCTTGCAAGGGCTGTGTTCTAGCGATGATGTCATCCCACTTGTCGTAGGGTGTCGCAGGTGCCAAAGGCAAGGCGATGCGTGGCATGTTGTCTGGCACACCGGGGGATTGTTTGTGCCATTCGTCGAGCTTTCCAACAAACAAAAGACTGGATTCGCTGTGCTCTAAAACAAACTTCACCGTGTCAGCGCTTTCCGTGGGGAAGATGGCGACGGTGGTGTAACCCGCCATCCAAATCGCCATTTCAGCCATGAAAAAGTGAGCACAGTTTTTTGACAGCAGGGCCACTTTGGCGCCGTGCGGCAGTCCCAAGGTTTTCAAGTGCGCTGCCATGCGGCGCGATTGGTCTACCGTTTGCGCCCAGGTGTAATCCAGCACTTTGCCTCCACTCACAGGCTGGGTCAGGAAGATCTTGTCAGCT
>RFMX01000012.1 GCA_009927495.1 Betaproteobacteria bacterium | reverse complement strand
GCCAAGGCACCAAGCGCTCGTCGGTGCGAAGTTTTTCTTGCAACGCGGTCAAAGCTTGGTGACGGGCTTGCAATTCAACCAAATTGGCCGATTGCTGGTTGCTGCTGGTTTGTGCTGATTTACGCTCTTCTTCCAAGCCCGGGGTTTGGGCTTCCAAGGTTTGCAGATCTTGCGACAACTGGCTGGCAGTCTGCTGCGCTTGGCTGAGCTGTGCCTCCAGTCGCTGAAGATGGCTGCTGTCAGGCGTAGCAAGCGCATGTTGGTCCACTTGCAAGCGGTTTTGCCGTTGTTCGATTTGGCGCATTTGCTCTTGCAAGCCACGTTGCTCAGCGGCCAGCACCTGGATCTGCTGCTGCACCTGGGTCACCAAGGCCGCTTGCTCTTGCGAGGCTTTGAGTGCGTCACGCCAGAGCTGTTCACTGGCGGGTTGTTGTTCGGCCAAGGCCTGGCGTTGCTGCTGGGTGTTCTCAAGCAGGGTTTGGGCCTGCGATTGCGCGAGAGTCAAAGCTTGGGTTTGCTCACTGGCTTGCGCGGCTTGTGCTGACCATTGGCCCATTTGCATTTGAATTTGTTGCAAACGCTCTTGCGCCCGTTGCCGCCCTTCCACCACGAAACGAATTTCCGCTTCTAAACGCCCCACCTCGGCGGTGGCTTGGTACAACTGCCCTTGCGCTTGGTTGACTTGCTCGCCTGAATCGTAATGGGCTTGACGCAGCGTTTCGATTTGACTTTCGGTATGGCGCAAGTCAGCAGTCTTGGCCTCTAAAGCATTGCTGGCTTGCTCAGCTTGTTGCTGTAACTGGGTTTGACTGACCTCAGCTTCAGCACGTTTCAAGAACCACAGTTGGTGTTGCTTCAGGGTGGACTGGCTTTGCAGGTCTTTAAAGCGCTGGGCCACCTCGGCTTGGCGTTCGAGTTTTTCCAAATTGGCGCTCAATTCACGCAGAATATCTTCTACACGGGTGAGGTTTTCGCGGGTGTCACCAAGGCGGTTTTCGGTTTCGCGGCGACGTTCTTTGTATTTGGAAACACCGGCCGCCTCTTCCAAAAACAAACGCAACTCTTCAGGCTTGGACTCGATGATGCGGCTGATGGTGCCTTGCCCAATGATGGCGTAAGCGCGTAGGCCTAAACCGGTGCCTAAAAACACATCTTGCACATCCCTGCGGCGCACGGGTTGGTTGTTGATGTAGTAACTGCTGGTGCCGTCGCGTGTCAGCACACGCTTGACAGCAATTTCAGCAAACTGGTTCCACTGTCCGCCTGCGCGGTGCGTGGCATTGTCAAACACCAGCTCAACACTGGCTCGGCTAGAGGGTTTCCTGCTTGTGGTGCCATTGAAAATCACATCCTGCATGGACTCGCCACGCAACTCGCTTGCACGGCTTTCACCCAGCACCCAACGTACCGCATCAATGATGTTAGATTTTCCACAGCCATTGGGCCCGACGACACCTACCAATTGGCCAGGGAGCAAAAAATTCGTCGGGTCAGCGAATGATTTAAAACCAGAGAGCTTGATTGAATTAAGACGCACCTAAAACCCTTTGCAAGGTGGATTTGATAAAGAAAAATCAGCCGACCGCACGCAAGTCTTTGTTTATCCAGAGCTGAATTTCAGACAACAGACTTTGCAAAGAAGGCGTGATTTTGGCAATCTCATCTGCCAATTCGCTCAAGCTTTTGCTTCGACTCATGGCTTCGAGGTGAATCATTTGTTGGCTAAGGTCTGGCCCACACAAAAAAGTGACATAGCCTTTGAGCGAATGCAACAGGCGTTGAACTGGTTCAGATTCATGCTGGGTCAAAGCTGCGTGCAAGGATTGCAGGTCTTTTTCCAAGCTTTCGTGGAAGGTTTGCGCCAAATTCAGCATCTGTGCATGGTCCATGGCGAATTCATACGCTTTGCTGGGATCGAGGTGGCTGTACATAGCCCCCGATAATATCAGCCATGAATCCCCATCTTGCTCATCTTCAGCCCTATCCATTTGAGCGCTTACGCCATTTGTTTACAGGCGTGACGCCACAACCCAACTTATCCGCCATCAGTCTGGGTATCGGTGAACCTCGCCACCCCGCACCCAGCTTGGTTTTACAAGCTTTAACGGCAAATATGGAGGCTTTATCCGCCTACCCGGCCACCGCAGGCAGTTTGGACTTGCGCCAAGCTTGTGCCAATTGGGTTCAGCGTCGTTACCAAGTCACGCTAGACCCAAGCCATCAGGTTTTACCGGTGAATGGTTCACGCGAAGCTTTGTTTGCTTTTGCGCA
>RFMX01000457.1 GCA_009927495.1 Betaproteobacteria bacterium | reverse complement strand
ACAGGTTACTTTAGAAGAGATTCGGTTACAGGTCGTACTGCCAATGAGAAAGCAACTGAGGCACGATACAAGACAACCAGTGCAGTTGGACGTGAAGGTTGGACCCAAGTTGGATCTGATGATGATTACGCTCGCTGGAACATCACTTATGGTGCGAGTGCTGCCACAGACTTCCGAAATGCAGCAAACACTTTCGGATTCAATGTGGAAATTGATCCCTTCAGCCCCACCAGCACACCGCGCAAGCGCACCGCCATGGGCCGCTTCAACCACGAGGGCGCATGGGTTGGGCCAGTGACAGTGGGCAAGCCAGTTGTGTTCTACATGGGCTGTGATGCTGAAGATGAGTACATTTACAAATTCGTTTCCACTGCAAACTGGAGTGCTTCTGACCTTAACGGTGGCTTGGCTGCAGGTGACAAGTATTTGGACTCGGGTAAGTTGTATGTAGCCAAGTTCAACAGCGACTTCACCGGTCAATGGCTGGAGTTGACCGCTGCTGTGACCGGAACACAAGCTGTTGGTTCTGAGACATTTACTTTCGGTGATGCGTCAGACGCCTATCTGAATACCCGTTTGGTAGCCGACAAAGTAGGTGCCACGCAGATGGACAGACCTGAATGGGGTGCTGTGAACCCTGTAAATGGTGAGGTGTATTTCACCCTAACAAAAAATACATCCAATAGGCCTGTTACAGAGGTGGATGCGGCAAATCCACGCTCCTATCTCGACAACGCATCAGACGCAGCCAATAAAGCTGGAAATATCAATGGTCACATCGTTAGATGGCGTGAAAGCAGCAGCAATCCCGCTGCCTTGAGCTTTGAGTGGGACATTTATGTCTTTGGCGCTGAAACTGACGACATCAATAACGCAAACGTGAACTTATCTGGTTTGACGGCTGAAAACTTTTTGTCTGCGCCAGATGGCCTGTGGTTTTCAAAGAAGACGGGCATCATGTACATCCAAACCGATGATGGTGCTTTTACAAACGAAAGTAGTTGCATGCTGTTGGCAGCCATTCCCGGAACAGTGGGTGATGGCAACACCGTCAGTGTCACCAGTACTGTTGGCTCGGCTACAAAAACTGTCACTACCAAGGTTGGTAAAGTGGGCCAGCTCAAGCGCTTGTTGACAGGCCCGATTGATTGTGAAATCACTGGCATCACAGAAACCTATGATGGCAAGGCCTTGTTTATCAACATCCAGCACCCCGGTGAAAACACCACTAAGGGCAACCTAGATACAGCCAACACCCTTAGCAGCTGGCCCTATAACAACAGCGACAGTACTGGGAACCCACCATCGGGAGCAACCAAGGGAAACCGCCCACGTTCTGCGACCATTGTGCTTACCCGCATAGATGGTGGTGTGATCGGAACGGACTTCACTTTGTATTGATTTAAACCCACCCTTAAGGCGCTGGTCAGGACTTCAAGGTCTTGCCAGCGCCTTTTTTACTTTGACGGGGCGAGTTGGCAAAGAGTATTAAGCTTTCATTGGCTTAGGTTTAAATGGCAAAAAAACTCTAAACCATTGGCCAACTCAGGCAACTTCTCTGTGTTGAGATCATTCACAATGATCTCTATTTGACAGCTAAAACCCACATGCTTGAACTCACCAACTGTCTCGCGACCAGCGACGTCGTGGCCTCTTTCAAGTAAGGCTTGACCCAGTCCAGTGGTAATAAGTTGGCAGTTGGCCTCGGTGCCAGACGTCGAGAAGGTGGAACTTCGCAGCCATCGAACAGCGTTGGTAAGGCGTGGCGGACTTGAACCGACGACCAAAGGTTTATGAGTCCGCTGTGCCAAGAGCGA
>RFMX01000112.1 GCA_009927495.1 Betaproteobacteria bacterium | reverse complement strand
CCACTCAATGGGCGAGAATCATCGCAGATTCACAAGGCGCCCTGAAAAAGGGTTGATTTTGCACCATGATGGACAGATGGAAGCCCAGCGTCACCGTTGCTGGCATCATTGAAAAAGACAGCAAATATTTGCTGGTTGAAGAGCACACCCCCAATGGCTTGATGTTCAACAACCCAGCCGGACACCTTGACCCCGGCGAATCGCCTCTGCAAGCTTGTGTGCGGGAGGTACTGGAAGAGACCGCCTTCCATTTCACCCCAACCGCCCTGGTCGGCGTGTACCTGTCTCGTTTCTTAAAGCAAGCCACGATGGACACACCCGACCAAGACATCACCTACCTGCGTTTTGCTTTTACAGGTGTCTTGGGTGCACATGAAGCCAACAGAGCGCTTGACGATGGGATTGTGCGAACCCTGTGGATGAGCATTGAGGAAATGCAAGCCACCCAAAGTCGTCACCGCAGTCGCTTACTTCTGCGCTGCGCCCAAGACCATGCGCGAGGTCAACGTTTCCCACTTGATACGGTGTACACCGACGACAGTGTCTTTGGATTGATTTAAGGGATCAGTATTTCGGCGCTTGGGTCTTCGGCCGCCATGACCCGCTTGGCCCAAGCGCTTAAACGCCCAGCGTCTGCACGCAAGACTTCTTGTTTGACGCGCAAAATCTGCGTGGGGTGCATAGAAAACTGGCGCAACCCCAGGCCCAGCAACAAGCGAGTGAGAGTTGGGTCACCCGCCATTTCGCCACACAAGCTGATGTCTTTGCCTGCTGCCGCGCCTTGCGCAATGGTGTTGGCCACCAATTGCAATATGGCGGGATGCAAAGGGTCATACAAATGCGCTACTTGCTCATCAGCGCGGTCAATCGCCAAGGTGTATTGAATGAGGTCGTTGGTACCTACCGATAAATAATCAAAGTACTTTAAAAACACCTGCAAATTGAGTGCAGCTGCAGGCACCTCGATCATCGCGCCCACTTTGACGGGGCCGTAAGCCACGCCCTTTTTGTCTAGCTGTTCCCGCGCTTGCGCCAGCAAGACAAATGTCTGATGGATTTCGCGGGTATGCGCCAACATGGGGATCAGCAAATTGACTGGTCCATGCAAAGCTGAACGCAAGATTGCGCGTAATTGGCTCAAGAACATGCTCGGGTCCGCCAAGCTCCAACGGATAGCGCGCAAGCCCAAAGCGGGGTTCAAGTGAGCCTCGTCTTTGGTGGTTCTGTCTAAAGGCTTGTCTGCACCTACGTCGACCGTGCGGATGGTGACTGGTAAGCCCTTCATGCCCTCGACAGCTCGTTTATACGCTTGGTATTGCTCTTCTTCGCCGGGCAACTCGCCCTCGCGGCCCATGAATAAAAATTCACTGCGGAACAAACCGACGCCTACAGCACCCACAGACAGGGCCACAACAGTGTCTTCAGGTAACTCTATATTAGCCAACAACTGAATTTTTTGCCCGTCCAAGGTGACCGACGGTGTGTGAGTCAAGCGGGTGAGGCGTTCACGCTCTAACTGAGCTTGGCGTTGCTTGAAAGCGTATTCGGCCAAGATGATGGGGGAAGGACTGACGATGATGACGCCTGCGTCGCCATCAATGATGACCCAGTCATCTTGATGCACCAAATGGCTGGCATTTCTCGCACCAACCACTGCAGGAATGTCCAAACTTCTTGCAACGATAGCTGTATGTGATGTTTTGCCACCGACATCGGTCACAAAACCCGCAAACACGCTTTGCTTGAATTGCAGCATGTCTGCTGGCGATAAATCGTGTGCGATCAACACCAAGGGCACGTCGTGGCTGTCGTCCAACAGCTGGTCTTGCTGCCAGGTACCTGGTTTGCGCTGAGCGGGTTGCGGCAAACTGGTGGGCAAGCCTTTCATATGGCGCAGCAAGCGCTCCACCACTTGCTCAAGATCGCCTTTGCGCTCGCGCAGATAAGCGTCTTCCATGTCGTCGAACTGACGCGAAACAACTTCCAACTGTGAGGTCAACGCCCATTCAGCGTTGTACAAACGATCGGTAACCCAATGCATCACCCCTTCAGCCAACATTTCATCTTGTAAGAGCATTAAATGCACTTCCAGCAGTGCTGAGAGCTCTGGTGGCGCATCCTTGGGAACGGTTTTTTGTATGCGCTGAACCTCCAGCATCACCGCATGACGCGACTGGTTGATGCGCTCTAACTCTTTTTCAATTTGACTGGGTTCAATGAAGTAATGCGCCACATCCACACGGCTAGAAGCAACCAGCACAGCACGTCCAATCGCAATACCACGTGCAACTGCCAAACCGTGAATGGAGAAAGTCATGGCTTTATTCGCCTTCGCCGAACTTGTCCGCTAACAAAGCCAGCAATGCGTCCATGGCCTGCGCTTCTTGATCGCCATCGGTTTCAATTTCAATTTCGCTGCCAATACCAGCGGCCAACATCATCACGCCCATGATGCTTTTCGCATTAACTCGTCGCTCGCCTTTGCTGACCCATACTTGGCATGGAAAGGCACCGGCAATTTTGGTCAGTTTGGCAGACGCTCTTGCATGCAGGCCTAATTTGTTGATCACTGTTGTGGTTTGTTTAAGCATATTTCACTCAAGAGGAAAGGGGAACTTCTTTTTCACAAGCCACTTGCATCACGCCCTGGGCGCCACCAGTCAATGCGCGCTGGGTCAAGACATCAAGGGGCTCATGTCGGTAGCACACGGTACGCAGCAGCATGGGTAAATTAACGCCTGCAATCAAGCGAGACTGAACGCCATCAACCAATCGCTTGGCCACATTGGCAGGCGTAGCACCAAAGATATCGGTCAACACCAAGGTGTTTTGCTCAAAGGGTTCGCCGATCATCTTTTGTGCAGCCAGCAATGTGTCCTCTGGCGATACGTCAGCCAGAACATCAATAGCGATGACGGTTTGTGCGCAATCTGGAAAGACATGCAAGGCGCACTCCCTGAGGGCAGTGGCCAATGGTGCATGGGCAATGAGAAGAATGCGTGTGCTCATGTTTATTTGTAATTGCCACGGGATTATCACTCTTGTCTAGGGCTTTGCAATAATGCACTCATGAACGCTTTAGACGGCATACGCGTATTGGATTTGTCCCGGGTCTTGGCCGGTCCTTGGTCGACCCAAATATTGGCTGATTTGGGTGCTGATGTGGTCAAGGTGGAACGCCCTCTGACCGGAGACGACACCCGAGGCTGGGGTCCCCCTTTTTTGCACGACACCCAAGGTCGAGACACCGCTGAATCTGCTTACTATCTGGGTGCTAACAGAAATAAACGGTCCATGACTTGCAATATTGCCTCGCCTCTGGGCCAAGGCTTGATTCGTTCGCTGGCATTGCACAGCCATGTGTTTGTTGAAAATTACAAAGTGGGCGATATGTCGCGCTATGGCTTGGACTACGCCACCCTCAAAGCTATCAATCCCAAGCTGGTTTACTGCAGCATCACTGGCTTTGGTCAAACCGGTCCTTACAGAGAGCGTGCGGGGTATGACTTTGCAGTCCAAGCCATGGGTGGCTTAATGAGTGTCACCGGCGAACGAGACGATGAAGGTGGCGGCCCGCAAAAGGTGGGTGTGGCAGTGGCGGATTTGTTCACCGGCATGTATGCAACCGTGGCTATCTTGGCGGCTATTCGCCATGCCGAAAGAACAGGCATTGGCCAACACATTGACATGGCGCTTTTAGATACACAAGTGGCCATGCTGGCCAATTTGGGGGCTAATTTTTTGGTTAATGGCGCCACTTCTGCGCCTCCTCTACGTATGGGAAATGCCCATGTCAATATCGTCCCTTACCAAGTTTTTGAAACAGCACCCAAGACTTCAGGCGAACGAGATTTTGTGATTGTGGCTGTAGGTAACGATGGTCAGTTCGCCAAACTCTGTGAGGTCATTGGCCATGCCGATTGGTCGCAAGATCCGCGCTTTGTGCGCAACCAAGACAGGGTGAGGCATCGTAATGTGTTGATTCCCATGATTGCTGATGCTTTACTAAAGAGCGGAAAATATGTCTGGCTTGAAGCCCTTGAAGCTGCCAAAGTGCCTTGCGGTCCCATCAATAATTTGGCTGAGGTGTTTGCCGACCCGCATATTCAAGCTCGCCAAATGGTGGACCACTGGCAGCATGGCTTGGGTGTGCCCCTTGATTTGGTTGCCAGCCCCATGAAACTGAGCCAAACCCCCGTCAGGCGCGATTTGCCGCCCCCTTCATTAGGACAACACACTGACGAGGTTTTGAAAGAATGGCTGGGTTTTGAGTCTTCTCAGTGCGAGGCATTGCGCCAAGCAAGTGCGATTTAAACCAGCCTTTCCCTGCGCTTTTAATGCCGAGTCTGCGACAGCATAGTGTCTGCGTCGCTGACCTCAAACTTGCCAGGTCCTTCAATATTGAGTGTGACGACTTTTCCGTCTTTAACCAACATGGAATAACGGTTAGAGCGTAGTCCTAAACCTTTACCAGTCAAATCCAAAGTTAAACCCGTGGCTTTGGTGAATTCAGCGTCTCCATCACCCAACATGCGCACCTTGCCTCCAGCATGCAACTCGCGGCCCCATGCGCCCATGACGAATGCGTCGTTGACACTGACACACCAAATTTCATCCACGCCTGCAGCGGTGAGTTCGGCATGTTTCTCCATGTAGCCTGGCACGTGTTTGGCAGAGCATGTGGGTGTGAATGCACCTGGCAAAGCAAACAAAGCGATGGTCTTGCCCGCCGCTGCTTTGGCCACGTCTACGGGGTTGGGGCCAATGCTGCAACCATTGCCCTCCACTTCAGAGTATTCCATTAGGACGGAATGGGGAAGTGTGTCGCCTACTTTGATCATGTTTTGCTCCTTAAAATGAAAAAATCACCCGCGATTGTGAGTCATTTTGACGATCGTGTTATCACACAACCGGATAAGACTTATACCGCTGGTGCTTTTTCAACCAAACGGGTAGCTACCCAGTTTTTGGTTTTAGAGATGGGGCGGCTTTCGGTGATTTCGATCACGTCACCCAAGTGGTATTGACCGGTTTCGTCATGCGCATGGTATTTGCTGGACTTGCCG
>RFMX01000165.1 GCA_009927495.1 Betaproteobacteria bacterium | reverse complement strand
AGGAGATAACCATGCGGATTGGCGTGCCTGCCGAAATCACGGCGGGTGAAACCCGTGTTGCCGTGACCCCAGAGACGGCTAAAAAAATCATTGCCCAAGGGCATCAAGTGCTTATTCAGTCAGGCGCAGGCGTTGCAGCCAGTGTGACGGATGAGGCTTTTGAGGTTGCGGGCGCAGAAATCACCGATTCAGCCGGTGCCTTGGGGGCTGAACTGGTGCTAAAAGTACGTTCACCTTCTGGCGCCGAGTTGGGCCTCATGAAGTCTGGTTCAGCCTTGGTGGGCATGCTCAACCCGTTTGATACAGAAGGTTTGCAGCGAATCGCTGCCGCTGGTTTGACCAGTTTTGCGCTGGAGGCAGCACCTCGAACCACGCGTGCGCAAAGCATGGATGTGTTGTCCTCCCAAGCCAATATTGCTGGCTACAAAGCCGTGATGATGGCTGCTGACAAATACCAGCGCTTCTTTCCCCATGCTGATGACCGCCGCAGGCACCGTCAAGGCAGCCCGCGTGGTCATCTTGGGCGTGGGCGTGGCCGGTTTGCAAGCGATTGCCACGGCCAAGCGTTTGGGTGCAGCGATTGAGGCCTCAGATGTGCGCCCCAGCGTAAAAGAACAGGTCGAGTCGCTGGGTGCCAAGTTCATCGACGTGCCTTACGAGACCGCCGAAGAAAAAGAAGCGGCTGAAGGCGTGGGTGGTTATGCCCGTCCCATGCCACAAAGCTGGCTGGACCGACAAAAAGCCGAGGTTGCCAAGCGCGTGGCGCAGGCCGACGTGGTCATTTCCACTGCCTTGATCCCGGGCCGTGCCGCACCGGTGTTGATCACTGAAGACATGGTCAAAAGCATGAAACCAGGCTCGGTCATCGTGGACTTGGCTGCTGGCAAGGGTGCCAATGGCGTGGGCGGCAACTGCCCACTGACCGAGGCCGACCAAACCGTGGTCAAACATGGCGTGACCTTGGTGGGCGACACCAACTTGCCTGCCCTTGTCGCTGCTGATGCCTCGGCGCTGTATGCACGCAATGTGCTGGACTTTTTGAAATTGGTGTTGCCCAAAGACAAGGGCTTCACTGTTGACATGGAAGACGACATCGTGGCTGCGTGTTTGATGACACAAGGCGGCGAGGTCAAAAGGAAATAAGTATGGACCACACC
>RFMX01000293.1 GCA_009927495.1 Betaproteobacteria bacterium | reverse complement strand
GGCACCTCGGCCTCGGCCAACAACACGTTCATGTGGCCAGGCATGCGGCCCGCCACCGGGTGGATGGCGTATTTCACCGTGATGCCTTTGTGGGTCAGCTTTTCAGCCAACTCTTTCACCGCGTGCTGGGCACGGGCGACGGCCAAGCCGTAGCCGGGCACGATGACCACGGTTTCAGCGTTGCCCAAAATAAACGCTGCGTCGTCCGCGCTGCCGCTTTTCACCGGGCGCTGTTCGGTGCTGCCAGCCGCAGCGGTGCCCGCTTCGCCACCAAAGCCACCCAAGATGACATTGAAGAACGAGCGGTTCATGGCCTTGCACATGATGTAGGAGAGGATCGCACCGGATGACCCGACCAACGAACCCGCAATGATCAACATGCTGTTGTTCAAACTGAAACCAATGCCTGCGGCCGCCCAGCCTGAGTAGCTGTTGAGCATGGACACCACCACCGGCATGTCGGCGCCGCCAATCGGGATGATGATGAGCACACCCAGCACAAAGGACAGCGCCAGCATGATGAGGAAGGCGTCCCAGTTGCCGGTGAACATGAAGTACACGCCCAGAGCGACCGTGGCCAAGCCCATCACCAAATTCAGCATGTGCTGACCGGCAAAGACCACCGGCGCGCCTTGGAACAAGCGGAATTTGTACTTGCCTGAGAGCTTGCCAAAGGCGATGACCGAGCCGCTGAAGGTGATGGCACCAATCGCCGCGCCCAAGAACAGCTCCAAGCGGTTGCCGTTGGGGATGTCGAGTGTGCCCATACCTTGCGCCACGATGCCAAAGGCGGCGGGCTCCACCACCGCAGCGATGGCGATGAACACCGCGGCCAAGCCGATCATGCTGTGCATGAAAGCGACCAACTCGGGCATCTTGGTCATCTCGACGCGTTGCGCCATGATGGCACCCGCGCCGCCGCCCATCACCAAACCGAGCAGCACCCAGCCCAAGCCATCGGCATGGCCAGCGATGTTGACAATCAGCGCCGCCGTTGTCAGCACGGCAATTGCCATGCCGGTCATGCCAAACAGATTGCCGCGGATCGAGGTGGTGGGGTGGGACAAGCCTTTCAAGGCTTGGATGAAGCAAATGCTGGCCACCAAATACAAGAGAACAACGAGGTTCATGCTCATTTGTCAACTCCTGCCTTGGGGGCTTTTTTCTTGAACATCTCCAGCATGCGCCGGGTGACCAAGAAGCCACCGAACACATTCACGGCAGCCAGGGCCACGGCGAGTACGCCCATGGTTTTGCCCAAGGGCGTGACGGTGAGCGCCGCTGCGAGCATGGCGCCCACGATGATGATGGCCGAGACCGCATTGGTCACCGCCATCAGCGGTGTGTGCAAAGCGGGGGTAACGTTCCAAACCACGTGGTAACCCACATAGATGGCCAGCACAAAAATAATCAGGTTGGTGAC
>RFMX01000211.1 GCA_009927495.1 Betaproteobacteria bacterium | reverse complement strand
GGCTCGACATAGCTGCCGCAGTCATGCACATCCATGCCCAGCCAATGACTGGTGCGGTGCATGTAAAAAGGAAAATAGGCTTTCTTTTCCAGCACATCGTCCAGGGAACCGTGTTTGGCTAGGGTCAGCAAGCCCAAATCCAGCAAACCTTGCGACAAGACACGCAGCGCGGCTTCATGCGGGTCGTTGAAACGAGCACCTGCTTTGGTGGCTGCCGCAGACGCATGTTGTGCGGCCAGCACCACTTGGTAGAGGTCTTTTTGTGGTCCGGAGAATTGGCCATTGGCGGGGAAGGTGCGGGTGATGTCTGAGGCATAACCGTCCAACTCACAACCCGCATCGATCAACACCAATTCGCCATCGAATCGGCGCCACATCGGCGCGGTAATGCAACACACAGGCGTTGGCACCCGCGGCGACGATGGATGTGTAGGCAGGAAACTGCGAGCCGTGCAGGCGGAACTCGTGCAGCAACTCAGCGTCCAAATGGTACTCACGCACATCTTGGCCGGCGCGCAACATGCGAGCGCTGGTTTGCATGGCGCGCACATGGGCGTGGGCGCTGATGCGGGCCGCGCGGCGCATGGTGTCTTGCTCGTGCGCGTCTTTCACCAAGCGCATTTCATCCAGCAGCGTGCACAGGTCTTGTTGCGAAGAAGGGCAAGACACGCCCATGCGCACCCGGGCGCGCACCTGGGTCAACCAGACGTCCACTTGCGCGGTCAATGCCTCATGGGTGGCAAACGGGAACCAGACTGTGGTTTGGTTTTCCAGCAATTTGGGCAGTTCTTTGTTCAACTTGGCGACCGAATGCGCTTGGGTCACGCCCAAAGCGGCTGGCGCGGCCTCGGGACCTAAGCGGATGCCGTCCCAGATTTCACGCTCCAGGTCTTTGGGTTGGCAAAACAAGGTGCTGTGGCCGTTGGCGTTGATCACCAGGTAAGCATGGGGCTCGGTGAAACCCGTCAGGTAATAAAAATAGCTGTCGTGGCGGTAAGGAAAGTCGCTGTCGCGGTTGCGGGCGCGCTCCGAGGCGGTGGGGATGATGGCCACACCGCCAGAGCCCAATTGGGCGGCCAATGCGGCGCGGCGTTGCGCGTAAATAGAGGTCATGGCGGGATTGTAGGAGGGGGTGCGAATTGTCGGTACTGGCAGAGCCCCATACCCCTGGGTTCAGGCGTTGAGCTGGGCCAACCGCTCAGGCGTGCCCACATCCACCCACAAGCCTTTATACAAAGAAGCGTTGACCAAACCCTGGTCCATGGCGGCGCGCAGCATGGCGGCCAGCGGCGCTTTCAACCCCTCAGGGTTGCCGGAAGGAATCGGGCACCACGCGGCTTCAAAAAAAGCGCGTTTGTACAGAGCGATGGTGCTGAAGGTGAACAGCTTGTGTCCCGCGTTGCGGGTCAGGTTCAGCGCCAAACCATCCGCAGACACACCAAAGTCACCGCTGGGGTTGTGCGCTGGGTTGGGCACCAGCCAAATATGCGCCAAGCAGGCGCTGGCTTTGAATCGCTCATAAGCCTCGGCAGAAAATTCAAACTCGGGCGCATAAACATCCCCTGCAGCAACCCAAAATACATCATCCAGCATGGGCAAGGCTCGCACAATGCCGCCCGCAGTTTCCAAGGGTTCGCCCGCCCCGCGGCCTTCGTGGGAGTACTGCAGCGCCATCAAAGAAGAGGCGAGGGACGCTTTGGCTGGTGTGGGTGTGAAACGCATGCCCAATGCAGGTTCTATCTGATCACCCAGCCAACCGGTATTGATCACCACAGCGTTTACATCTGCTAATGCCAAAGCATTCAAGGGGTACCACAGCAAAGGCTTGCCCCGCACTTGCAGCAAAGGCTTGGGCGTGGTGTCGGTGAGCGGCCGCATACGCTCGCCCCGCCCCGCAGCCAAGAGCATGGCTTGGGCCGGTTGGTTCAAGGAGATGGGGCGATGGGTCATGAAAGCAGTTTAGCCAGCCGCCTAGTCTTGGACAAAAAAGATTTGGTTAAAATCGCCGACCCTTTAACAACCCCTAATTCGAACGGAGCCCCCATGGCCAATCACCAACAAATGGCGAGTGCGATTCGCGCACTGGCAATGGACGCGGTTCAACAAGCCAACTCGGGACACCCCGGGGCGCCCATGGGCATGGCCGATATCGCTGTGGCTTTGTGGGGCGAGCACCTGAAACACAACCCCCAGCATCCGCATTGGGCCGACCGCGACCGCTTTGTGTTGTCCAATGGTCACGGCTCCATGCTGATTTATGCACTGTTGCACCTCACAGGCTACGACCTGCCGATGAGCGAGTTGAAAAACTTCCGCCAGTTGCACAGCAAAACTGCCGGCCACCCCGAAGTGGGCATCACTCCCGGCGTGGAAACTACCACTGGCCCTTTGGGTCAAGGCATCACCAACGCAGTGGGCATGGCGCTGGCTGAAAAACTCTTGGCTGCCGAGTTCAACCGTCCCGACCACAGCATTGTCGACCACCACACCTATGTGTTCATGGGTGACGGTTGCATGATGGAGGGCATCAGCCACGAAGCCTGCGCCTTGGCTGGCGCATGGAAGTTGAACAAGCTCATCGCTTTGTATGACGACAACGGCATTTCCATCGATGGCAAGGTCACGCCTTGGTTCATCGACGACACCCCCGCACGTTTCAAGGCCTACGGCTGGAACGTCATCTCCTGGATGGCCACGATGTGCAAGCAGTCAGCCGCGCCATCGCCACCGCCAAACACAGCGCCGACAAGCCCACGCTGATCGCCTGCAAAACCCACATTGGCCAAGGCAGCCCCAACCGCGTGGACACCGCTAAAGCCCACGGCGAACCTTTGGGCCCAGATGAAATTGCACTGACCCGCGCCGCGATTGGCTGGCACCATGGACCCTTCGTCGTGCCTGCGGAGGTGTACGACGACTGGAACGCCAAAGACAAGGGCCACAAGGCAGAAGAACACTGGAACCACCAGTTCACCGCTTACGCCGCCGCCCACCCCGCTTTAGCTACCGAGTTCAAGCGCCGCATGGCCGGTGATTTGCCCCAGAATTTCCACCAAACTGTGGTCGACGCGGTGGTCGCAGCCAACACCAAGGCCGAAACCGTCGCCAGCCGCAAGGCCAGCCAATTGGCTTTGGAAGCTTTCACCGCCGCCATCCCCGAACTGCTGGGCGGCAGCGCTGACTTGACCGGCTCCAACCTGACCAACACCAAATCCACGCCCAATCTTCGCGTCGACTTGGCCGGCAACGTGGTGAAAGACGAGCATGGCCACGGTGGCCGCCACATCAACTACGGTGTGCGCGAATTCGGCATGGCCGCCATCATGAACGGCATCACGCTGCATGGTGGCTTCATTCCCTACGGCGGCACCTTCCTCACCTTCAGCGACTATTCGCGCAACGCCATCCGCATGGCCGCGCTCATGAAGCAGCGCGTGGTCCATGTGTTCACCCACGACTCCATCGGCTTGGGCGAAGACGGCCCGACCCACCAGTCCATCGAACACGCTGCTTCCTTGCGCTTGATCCCGGGTTTGGATGTGTGGCGCCCCGCCGACACCGCAGAGACCACGGTCGCATGGGCGGTGGCTTTGCAAAACGACAACCGCCCCACCGCGCTCTTGCTCAGCCGCCAAAACCTGCCCTACTTGCCCAAAGGCCACAGCGCCGCCAAGGACGCCAGCGGTTTGGACGCCATCAACAAAGGCGCTTATGTGTTGGCCGAACCTTCTGAAGTGGGTCTGAACAAAAAAGCGCAAGCGGTGATCATCGCCACCGGCTCCGAAGTGCAACTCGCCATGAAAGCGCAAGCCCTTTTGGCCGAACACAAAGTAGCGGTGCGCGTGGTCTCCATGCCCAGCACCACCACCTTTGACCGCCAAAACGTGGCCTACAAATCCGCCGTGCTGCCCCAAGGCATTCCCCGCATCGCGGTGGAAATGGGCTCGACCGATGGTTGGTGGAAATATGGCGTGTCGGCGGTGGTCGGCATCGACACCTATGGCGAGAGCGCACCCGCACCGGTGTTGTTCGAGCACTTTGGCTTCACGCCCAAAAACGTGGCCGAGACCGTGTTGAAAGTGCTGCAGTCGAACTGATGTTTGGCGCTTGCTGACGGCGCGCAGCAAGCCTTCCCCTTATTGAAACTTGAAAAAAGAAAGAGACAGAT
>RFMX01000159.1 GCA_009927495.1 Betaproteobacteria bacterium | reverse complement strand
CGCCCGCATGGCGCGTGACATGATGGGCGGCAACGGCATCAGCGACGAGTTCGGGGTGGCACGCCATTTGGTGAACCTGGAGGTGGTCAACACCTACGAGGGCACGCACGACATCCACGCCTTGATTTTGGGTCGCGCCATCACCGGCATTGCCGCGTTTGCCAACTGAAGTGACGCATTGAAAAAACAGCGCATCGTGGTGGGCCTGAGCGGCGGTGTGGACTCGGCCGTCACCGCGCTGCTGCTGAAACAGCAGGGCCACGAGGTGATCGGCATCTTCATGAAGAACTGGGAAGATGACGATGACGACGAATATTGCTCCACCAAACAAGACTTCATTGACGCGGCGGCGGTGGCGGACGTCATTGGCATCGACATCGAGCATGTGAACTTCGCGGCCGATTACAAGGACCGCGTATTCGCCGAGTTTTTGCGCGAGTACCAAGCTGGTCGCACGCCCAACCCCGATATTTTGTGCAACGCCGAAATCAAGTTCAAAGCGTTTTTAGACCATGCCATGCGTTTGGGGGCGGACAAGATCGCCACAGGCCACTATGCACGTGTGCGCCACAACCCCGGCACCGGTTTGCATGAACTCCTGAAGGGCGTGGACGCCAGCAAAGACCAAAGCTATTTTTTGCACCGCCTGACCCAAGCGCAACTTTCACAGACCTTGTTTCCGGTGGGCGAAATTGAAAAAACCGAGGTGCGGCGCTTGGCCGATGAGGCGGGTTTGCCCAATGCCCGTAAAAAAGACTCCACCGGCATTTGCTTCATTGGCGAGCGGCCCTTCAGAGAATTCTTGAACCGCTACATTGCCAAGGCACCTGGCCCCATCAAAACAGACGCGGGTCGCAAGATCGGCCAGCACCAGGGCCTGAGTTTTTACACTCTGGGTCAGCGCCAAGGTTTGGGCATTGGCGGCATCAAAGAAAAAGGCGCGCAGCGCGGTGGCGGCGAACACGCGCCTTGGTTTGTGGCTCGCAAAGACATGGACCACAACACCCTGTGGGTGGTGCAAGGCCATGACCACCCGTGGCTGCTGACTTCCCAACTCCAAGCCGATGACCTGAGTTGGATCGCGGGCAGCCCACCCCCAGCGGGCACGTTCCACGCCAAAACCCGCTATCGTCAGCAAGACGCAGCCTGTGCCTTGTCTTGGCCCGACGCCCAGATGCAGCTTGATTTTCCCCAGGATCAATGGGCGGTCACGCCGGGGCAGTCGGCGGTGTTGTATGACGGTGAGGTGTGTTTGGGCGGCGGCGTCATCACCAGCAAACCCGAATAAATGAATATTATTTAAGAATTTTATTGTTCATTATGTGCACTCAAGACCTCTAAAACTAGGGGCGCATCTTATGAACCGACGCGAATTTCATTCCACCAGCTTCCTTCAACTGCTCACTTTGACCGCTTGTTCGCAAGCCGCTCACGCCATCAGCTTGAACGACATTACCGGCGCCGATGCCTCCACGGGCTTGAAAGCCGCCTTGGAAAAAGGCGCTTTGTCGGCGGTCAGTTTGCTGGGCGTCACTGATGGCTTTATGCGCAACGACAACATCCGCATCGCTTTGCCGGGCTATTTGAACGATGCCGCCGTTTGGCTGAAAAAGCTGGGTCAGGGCAAAAAAGTCGATGAATTGATTTTGGGCATGAACCGCGCCGCGGAAAACGTTGTTCCCATGGCCAAAGACATCTTGGTCGGCGCTGTGAAGTCCATGAGCGTGCAAGACGCTAAAACCATTTAGCAAGGTGGCAGGCAAGGCATCGAAATTGGGCTTGGTCAAACCACAAGACGCGTCCTTGGAACATTACGTTAACGGCAAAGCCTTAGATGGCTTGTATTGGATGATTGGCGAGGAAGAAAAGAAGATTCGTCAAGATCCCATAGGCACCGGCAGC
This sequence comes from Betaproteobacteria bacterium, assembly GCA_009927495.1. Lineage (GTDB taxonomy): Bacteria > Pseudomonadota > Gammaproteobacteria > Burkholderiales > Burkholderiaceae_C > Limnohabitans. The sequence goes on along the minus strand of RFMX01000159.1, from coordinate 1,222 downwards.
GGGATTCTCAGCAAAGTGTTTGGCGCTTTGAAATAAGCGGCCCCAAGAAAAAAGCCCTGCAATCAATGCAGGGCTTTTGACAGGTTGGAGGGCATTTAAGCCGCTGTCAGCCAGTAACCTGCGTTGAAAGGACTGCTCATGCGCAAAGCCAAGGGAGAGACATCCACCAGTTTGTCGGTTGGCATTTTTTCGCCTTCGCCTAAATCGATGCCAGCGGTTTGCGTGGCGTCAGCAGGGCGGTCTAAGGCTGCAGCGCGTGCGACTGAGAAAGAATAGAAGCAACGGAAAGAGATTTTGCGCTCTGCCCAGAACTCGGCGGCTTCACGGAAAACGTCCAACAGCTGTTCACGCGCTTCTTTGTCAAATTTGGCGTGGGCAGGGATGTGTTCCAACACCAGAACAAAGCCAGGCTGTGCACCAGATTTGTGCAAGGCGTCGCTCATGTGGTCGAACAAGGCGTCAAAATTCTTGCTGGCCAAGGCCGGAAAAGTGAACTGCAAGGCAGTCATGTCCAAAATGTCTTGCTTGCTTTGGGCGTCTGCCAAATTGGCATATAAAAAGTGATAACCCAGTTGAGCAGCCGAAAATTGCAGATCGGCCACGCTGAAGGCGCGGATAGACTGAACAATATTGGTTTTGACAGTACGAAGAGGCAGGTCTGTTGCCACAGCAATCCCTTAAGTTGAGTGTGGGAAAGTAGGTACTTCCCCTGAGTTAACCCGAGTGTTTAAGCTGACGAATTATCCGCCAAGCCAGACAAATTTGCAAGGATTGACAGACTTGGCTACAGCGTCAACAGGGTTAAAAAACAAGGCTAAGTTAGCCGTTGCACTCATTAAAGTTCTTATTTTATTGAGTTTATGTCAGCAACCGTGATGGCTGTCATGTTCACAATTCGCCTGACCGTGGTGCTGGCCGTCAAAATTTGCACCGGTTTGGCTGCGCCCAAAAGCACCGGGCCGATGGCGATATTGCCGCCCGCCGCGGTTTTGAGCAGGTTGTAAGCGATATTGGCCGAATCCAAATTTGGCAAAACCAGCAAATTGGCGTCGCTGTGCAAAGTCGTGGAGGGCATAAGATTGCGCCTAGCGAGGGTGTCTATGGCGACATCGCCATGCATTTCCCCGTCAATTTCCAGCCAAGGCGCCTTGGCTTGCACCAAGGCCAAGGCTTCACCCATTTTGACGGCGCTTGCATGCTTGCTGCTGCCAAAGTTGGAGTG
>RFMX01000146.1 GCA_009927495.1 Betaproteobacteria bacterium | reverse complement strand
TGCTGGCGCTTATGTGGGCGGTCTGCGCGACCTGCCCATGGTGGCTGGTGAAATGCAATGCCGTTTGTTGGGCGTGAGTGTCGAGGCATGGAATGAGCAAGGCCAACCCGTGATTGACGAGGTGGGCGAGTTGGTGGTGACCCAGCCCCTGCCGTGCATGCCGCCCTTCTTTTGGGGCGACACCGAGAACCAGCGCTATTTGGGCAGCTACTTTGACACTTATCCGCCAGGCGTGGGCCGCCAACCTGGTGGTGGCAACCTTGGCGCGGAGGCGGGTGCGGTGTGGCGGCACGGCGACTGGCTCAAGATCACGCCCGAGGGTCGCGCCATCATTTACGGCCGCAGCGATGCCACCATCAACCGCCATGGTTTGCGCATGGGCACCAGCGAGTTGTACAGCGCGATTGAAGCCCTGCCCGAGGTGATGGACAGCATGGTGGTGGACTTGGAGTATTTGGGCAAAGACAGTTACATGCCGCTGTTCGTGGTGCTGCGCGAAGGCGTGACTTTGGATGACGCTTTGCGCAAGCGCTTGAGCGGCGCGATACGCACGGCGCTCAGCCCCCGCTTTGTGCCGGACGAGATGTTCCAAGTGGCGGAAATCCCCCGCACCTTGTCTGGCAAAAAACAAGAACTGCCCATCAAGAAACTGATGCTGGGCCAACCCCTAGAAAAAGTACTGAACAAAGACGCCATGGCCAACCCTGGCTGCTTGGATTGGTATGTGGAGATGGCGAAGCGGCATTGGGCCAAGGATTAACATTGCTGGTTATTCGCACAGCAGCCAAACGGAGCAATCATGGCCAAGACCGCCTTTCACTGGGACGACCCCTTTCTTTTGCAACAGCAGCTCACCGAAGACGAGCGCATGATCGAAGAGGCAGCCCGTGCCTATTGCCAAGACAAACTGCTGCCCCGCGTCACCGAAGCCTTTCGCCACGAAAAAACCGATGTCGCCATTTTTCGCGAGATGGGCGAACTGGGTTTGCTGGGTCCCACCATCCCCACCGAATACGGCGGCCCGGGCCTGAGCTACGTGGCGTATGGCTT
>RFMX01000384.1 GCA_009927495.1 Betaproteobacteria bacterium | reverse complement strand
AGGCGACTACACGCCGCTGTCAGCGGTGGATATTTTGTGAAAGATTTGGGGCTGGTGTTGGACATGGCACGAGCCAGCAAATTTCCCCTGCCCTTGTCTAGCACCGCGCATCAGATGTTCATGCAAGCCAGCACCGCCGGTTTTGCCAAAGAAGACGACAGTGCCGTCATCAAGATCTTTCCAGGGATTGATTTGCCCTCCAAAAATTAGTGGTTTTAAAGCGTCACTGGGTTACTATTGAATACTTATAAATTCTTTTGAGTGGCTTTGCTGCGCTTTTTTAAAACCTTGGTGTGTTCGTCCTTGCTGGGTTTGTCGCTGGCCCACGGCGGCGAAGTACTGACGCAGTTTGACACCCAGGCCAGCATGGAGGTCGATAACGAGGAGATGCTGGTGGTTTTGTCGGCCAGCAAAGACGGTCCCAATGCCACCCAAATCAGCCAAGAAGTTTTGGCTAAGTTGACTGCTGCGGTAGAGCGCAGCAAACAACAGACGGACATTGAACGCAAAACAGGTCAAATCAGCACCACGCCGGTATGGGGGCCGAATGGCAAAACCCCCCTGATTTTGCGTATGAGCGCCCAAATCGGTTTGTGGCCTTGACGGCTGCATCGACGCACGCTAGCCGTGCTTAGGTGACAGCAGCCCTGGTGCTTACTACATAGAATGCGAAACGCACTAGGAGAGCTTTTATGAATGCACCCACCGCCGCCCAACATTTGATCCCTGAAGTAAACCAACGCGAGGTGCCTGTCGCGTTGATCGATGCGCTCAAAGCCCACTTTGGCGACCGTTGCTCCACCGCCTTGGTGGTTCGTGAGCAGCATGGCCGCGACGAGTCCGCTTACACCACCGTGCCACCACCGGCTGCTGTGGTGTTTGCCGAATGCACTGACGATGTGGCGCAAACCGTGCGCATGGCCGCGGCCTACAACGTGCCCATCATCCCGTTTGGTGTGGGCACCTCGCTGGAAGGCCATTTGCTGGCGGTGCAAGGCGGCATCAGCATCGACATGGGGCGCATGAACCAGGTGCTGTCCATCAACCCCGAAGACCTGACCGTCACGGTGCAAGCCGGTGTCACCCGCAAACAACTGAACGAAGAAGTCAAAAGCA
>RFMX01000216.1 GCA_009927495.1 Betaproteobacteria bacterium | reverse complement strand
CCTGGAAGTGGTCACCGCCAGTGGCGAAGTGATCCGCACCGGCACCCGCGCCCGCAAGTCTTCTGCAGGCTATGACCTGACCCGCTTGATGGTCGGCAGCGAAGGCACGCTGGGCGTGATCACCGAAATTACGGTCAAGCTCTACCCTCTGCCTGAAGCGGTGTCGGCTGCCACCTGCTCGTTTCCATCGATCGAGGCGGCGGTGCGCACCACCATCCAAATCATCCAAATGGGCATCCCGATTGCACGGGTGGAGTTGATCGACGCCAATGCCATCCGCATGGTCAACCACTATTCCAAACTCAGCCTGCCCGAGCAGCCCATGCTGCTGATGGAGTTCCACGGCTCACCCGCCAGTGTCAAAGAGCAGGCCGAGACCGTGCAAGAAATCGCCGTTGAGTTTGAGGGCCAAGCGTTTGAATGGGCCACCACCCCTGAGGATCGAACTCGCTTGTGGACGGCTCGTCACAACGCCTACTTTGCTGGCATCCAAAGCCGCCCAGGTTGCCGCGCCATCAGCACCGACACCTGTGTGCCCATCTCCCGTTTAGCAGATTGTTTGCTCGACTCGGTGGCCGAGGTCGATGCGTCTGGCATCCCGTATTTCTTGGTCGGCCATGTGGGCGACGGCAATTTCCACTTTGGTTATTTGATCGACCCCAACAGCGCCGAGGAACGCGCCACCGCCGAGGACCTGAACAACAAATTGGTGGCCCGCGCCTTGTCGCTGGAAGGCACTTGCACCGGCGAGCATGGCATTGGTTTACACAAAATGGACTTTTTAATCACCGAGGCCGGTGCTGGCGCGGTCAACATGATGCGCACCATCAAACATGCGCTGGACCCGCACAACATCATGAACCCTGGCAAGGTGTTTTTGTACTGACCCTCGTCATTGCAACCCGCGTCATTGCGAGCGCAGCGAAGCAATCTCACGTCATTGCGAGGAGCGTAGAGACGAAGCAACCCCCGTCCTTAAGCGCGTCAGCGCCAAGTGCTGCTCGCTCCGTGCTTGCAGCAAGTCGCTACGCAGCCCTTGACCCTGCCACGCTTGACCAGTGTGGTTTATGAGCTGCCGTGACGACATCTCTGGCTTGCGGCGCAGGTCGGCCGCAGCCGACGTTGTGTAAGCATGGAGGCGAGGCCGAGCCTGCGGTGCGAGTCAGTAGGGTTCGTCAGTTTGCTTCGTCGCTACGCTCGCAATGACAGCGAGATGCAATAACGGGGCTAAGTCAAGCGGCGAGAGCGCCGCGCTCAATCACCACTTGCGCATCCAGCAAGTCGTTGGCATGGTTGACGTCAGACTGGGCAATCAAAACCGACAAGTCGGTGGATTTCAGCTGCCCAATGACTTCCGATAAACGCATGGACAGGGCAGGCGCCACACCCTCGAAGGGCTCGTCCAGCAACAACAACCGCGTCCCCACCGCCAAGGCGCGTGCCAAAGCCACCAACTTTTGTTGACCACCCGACAACAGCAAAGCACGTCTGTAGGCCATGGCTTTGAGTTCAGGCAAGACCTCGTAGACCCAAGCCAAGCGCGCATCCAGCGACAAGCTGGGGCTGACCCACAAAGGCAGGACGATGTTTTCTTCGACGGTGAGTTCAGGCACCAAACCACGGTCTTCAGGCATGTAACCGATGCCTAAGCCCGCACGCACATGGGCGGACATGTGCACCAAGTCTTGACCATCAAAAAGAATCTGCCCGATACGCGGCGTCAAATGCCCCATGATGCTGCGCAAGGTGCTGGTTTTGCCAGCCCCGTTGCGGCCAACCAAACCCACCATCTGGCCCTTGGCCACTTGCAAACGCAGTCCGCGCAAGACTTGCGCAGAAGCGATATCGACATGCACATCGCGCAACTCAAGCATGGTGCGCATCCTCGGGCAGTCGTACGCCGGTGACGTAACGGCGCACATCGGTTTGCGCCAACGCCACAGATGGCACATCGTCGGCGATGATGCGGCCGCTGTAAAAAGCCACCACCCGGTCGCAGTAGCGGTTCACGATGTCCATATCGTGTTCGACAAACAGCACGGTCAAGGCTTGGCCTTTCAGCGCCTGCATGATGGTGTCCATCATGGGAAATTTTTCTTCTGCGCGACGCCGCTGGTGGGTTCGTCCAACAGCAACAAGCGTGGCGCACCGGTCATGGCCAAAGCGATGTCAATCAGCTTGCGAAGGCCGCCGGGCAACTCGGACACCAGGCGGTCGCGGTGCTTGAGCAAATTAAAGCGCGACAACACCTCGTCGGCTCGTGACACCCGCGCAGAGGTGGCAGCAGGCAACCAAGTGGACAAACGGTTTTCATGGCAGGCCAATGCCACCAACATGTTTTCAAGCACCGTCATGCTCGGGTAGAGCTGCGGTATTTGAAACGAACGTGCAACACCCATGCGGGTGATTTGTCGAGGGTTCATGCGGCCGATGTCAGTGCCGCCTAGCCATATGCTGCCGCTGTCCGCACGAACATAGCCGGTGATCATGTTCACAAAGGTGGTCTTGCCCGCACCGTTGCTGCCAATCAAACTCACACGCTCACCAGTCTTGACCCGCAGGTTCACGTCTTGCGCGGCGACCACCGCGCCAAATTGTTTGTTCAAACCTTGGGCGTGTAACAGCAGCTCATCGCTCATGGCTGTTTCTCCGATGGTTTTTCGGTCTTGCTCCACAAGGAACCCAAGCCCAGCGGCATGAAGCGAATCACCAGCAACAGGAAAATACCCAGCGCCAATTGCCAGGTGTTGGGAAAGTAAGCGCTGGAGAAAGAACGCACCATCTCCAACACCAAGGACGACAACATCACCGCCACCACGCTTTGGCTGCCCGCCAAGATGGCCACAAAGACAAACTCGCCCGAGGTGGTCCAGTAGCTGAAGTTGGGGTCAATGTGACCCAAGGCCATGACCGCCAAAGCGCCGCCCATGCCACCCAAAAACGCCGCCAAGACAAAATTCAAGCTCATGGTTTGGCTGACCGATCCGCCCAAATACTCCACACGCAGCTCGTTGTCTCGCACCGCACGGGTGACCAAACCTCGGCTGGACAAAAAATACATTCGCACCAACACAGCACTTACCAAGGTCAAGACCAAGGTGGTCGCATACAAACCAAAACGCACCTGCTCATCTGCCAGCGCCTGACCTAAAAGCGTGACGCGGCCCATGTTGAAACCGTCCGAGCCGCCCAAGGACTCGGTTTTCACCAACAAGCCATAGCCCACCATCGACAAAGCCAAGGTGAGCATGGAGAAAAAAATGCCTCGGTAGCGGGCCAGCAAAGGCGCAAATGGCGCGGTGATGAGCATGGCGCTGAAGCCGCCAAGCATGGCCAGCACAACAGCGTCGGTCACGCCCCAATTCAAAAACACCAAGGCCGCGGCATATCCCCCTATAGCAGACATGAGGCCTTGGCCAAATGCCACCACGCCCCCCGCATGAGCAACACAATGCCTAAAGACACCAAGCCATTGGCCATGGCCATGGTGAGCATGAATTGCATCCACGAGGGCAGGGCATAGCCCACGCCTGCCAACACCAGCAGCACAACACAAGCTCGCAATAACAAGGCGCTGACCGTCATGGCCTAAATTTTTCGCGCCTGAATGCGCTGAAACAAACCCTGAGGGCGAAACATCAGCACCAAGGCCATGACCAAGTACACCGAGAACAATTCGGCCACTGGCCACACATGCACCGCCAAAGCACGGGCCACGCCGACAATCAAAGCGCCAATGGCCGCACCCTCGATGCTGCCCAAGCCGCCAATGATGACCACCGCAAACGAGATGATGATGACGCCCACCGACAA
>RFMX01000320.1 GCA_009927495.1 Betaproteobacteria bacterium | reverse complement strand
TTCTTTATATATCAATAGTGGTAGTAGATAAGGGCCATCAACTTCTGTGGAAAAGCATATTTTCCACTTTTATTTCAACGACTTGATTACCAGAAAACCATGTGTGAAACCGGTAACAAAGGCTTATCACCAAAAGGGATAACTTTTGGAAATCGCCGTGTCCTGTGGATAACCCATGGGTTATGCGAAATCTGTGCACAGGGTTTGCAAGGTAAGCCAATGGTTTTATCCTTTGAGTGTTTGTTCAAGTACGTGCAGCTGCTGGTTGAGGTCGCTCAGGGTTTGCCGTTCTGCAGAAATTTTTCGGACTGCATGCAAAACCGTGGTGTGGTCTCGGCCCCCAAACAACTCACCAATCTCTGGCAGGCTTTTTTGGGTCAATTCTTTGGCGAGATACATGGCAATTTGTCGTGGTCTGGCAATCGAGGCAGGGCGCTTCTTGGAGTACATGTCAGCGACTTTGATTTTGTAATAGTCTGCTACCGTTTTTTGGATGTTTTCGACCGAAATTTGGCGGTTTTGGATGGACAGCAAGTCACGCAACGCGTCTCTGGCCAGTTGAATAGAAACGTCTTTTTGGTTAAACCGCGAATACGCAAGTATTTTACGCAAGGCACCTTCTAACTCGCGAACATTGGAGCGAACATTTTTTGCCACAAAAAACGCAACCTCTTCAGGCATTTCAGCGCCTTCGTTGCGGGCCTTGGCAATCAAAATAGCCACACGCATTTCCAACTCGGGAGGTTCAATTGCAACCGTTAAACCGGAGTCAAAACGTGAAACCAAACGCTCGTGAATGTCCGTCAAGCCTTTGGGATAGGTGTCGCTCGTCATCACAATGTGCGACTTCTTGGTGAGTAAGGCTTCAAAGGCGTTGAAAAACTCTTCTTGCGTTCGGTCTTTATTGGCAAAAAACTGCACATCATCGATCAAAAGCAAATCCAGCGAGTGGTAATACTGTTTGAACTCATCAAAGGTTTTACGCTGATAGGCCTTGACCACATCAGAGACAAATTGCTCAGCATGTATGTACAAAACCTTAGCGTCTGGACGGTTGACCAGCAATTGATTACCCACAGCGTGCATCAAATGCGTTTTACCCAGACCGACACCGCCATAAATAAACAAGGGGTTGTAAAGCTGACCGGGCACATTGGCCACATGCATGGCCGCAGCCCGCGCCATACGGTTGGCCGTGCCTTCAACCAGGCTGTCAAAACACAAACTGGTGTTGATGCGGTTTTTAAAACCATGCGATTCAACATCTGCTGCACCCAAAGTGGGCGATAAATCGTCAGGTTCGCTCACAACACGTGGTGGCGCAGATCTCGGAGGGGCTTCTTTGGGGGCTAATAAAAAATCGATCTGTATGGCTTGACCATAGAGTTGCTGTAAAAGTGCAGCTAAACGACCGGCGTATTGCGCGCGTATCCAGTCAAGCTTGAAACGGTTCGCCACCTCGATATGAATGCGAGAAAAGTCCTCAGAAAGAGAGGCATTCAGGGGTTTTATCCAGGTATTGAACTGCTGCTCGGGCAACTCTTGCGCCAATTGCTCTACACAGGCTTGCCACAAAGCCTGTCCTGCATCAGGACTTGGTCTGGACGTGCCATGGGTAGGGGGGGTATTGTTCAAAGCATGACCATTCTGTGGATAAGCACTATTTTAAGGGTGTCTGAGGTAGCTTTATCAAAAATTTATCCACAGACCCATAAAAAAACCTTACCAAATAAGCTTAACTTCAAGCTTTGCATGAAGAAAGCTTGGTGATGGCCTCTATTTGAGGGATAATCTTAGGCTCCCCATATGCATTTGGCTAGTTCACATGAAACGCACATACCAACCTTCTAAAACACGTCGCGCTCGCACCCATGGCTTTTTGGTGCGCATGAAAACCCGCGGAGGACGCGCCGTTATCAATGCACGTCGCGCCAAAGGCCGTAAACGCTTGGCTGTTTAAGCAATTGCTTTTAGGCTTTAGAGCCACTTGCCTTGCCTCTTGGACAAACTGACTCTGCGCGCAGACTTTGAAGCAGTCATGGCTGCGGGTGTTGTCGCTCGGACTTCACATTTCGCCTTGCACCAACAACCCCAAACGGAGACAAGCCGCATTGGGGCTGTTGTGCCTAAGCGCTGGGCTAGAAAAGCGGTGACTCGCAATTTGATCAAGCGTCAAATATATGCCTTAGTACGTGAGCCTTGGACTTCAGATCTGCCTTGGGCTGACCGTGTCATACGTTTGCAAAAAACGTTTGACAACAAGTTGTTCATCAGTGCCAGTTCTGAAAAACTTCGTCTCGCAATCAGATCCGAACTGCATCAGTTGATGGGACAGGTCGTTGCGCCATGATGCAAAAGTTACTCATTCTCTTGGTCAAAGGCTATCGTTTGATTCTTAGCCCATGGCTTGGTTCATCGTGTCGCTTCACACCAACCTGTTCAGCCTATGCCTTAGAAGCACTGGAAATTCACGGTGCAGCAAAAGGAAGTTACCTGACCGTTCGCCGTTTAAGCCGTTGCCATCCGTGGTGCGCAGGTGGACACGATGCTGTCCCTAAGCCGCAAAGCGCCACAAACACGCTTTCATCCACATCGCCTTCGATTGCAAACATACCATGAACGATATTCGCCGCACCATTCTTTGGGTTGTTTTTGGTTTTTCTCTGGTCATGCTGTGGGATCAATGGCAGTTGCATAACGGCAAAAAACCCACCTTTTTTTCATCAGTGACCCCACCTGTCGTCGCAACGGAGTCATCACAAACCAACGCGGCCCCAAACCCTGTCGCCACGCAAACGCCAGCCGCCCTGCCAGCAGATGGCGCACCTGACACAAATCAAACCAAAGCCGACATAATTGAAGTTCAAACCAAATTGTTAAAGCTGCGTTTTGATACACAAGGCGCGAGTTTGATTTATGCGGAATTACTCAATCACAAGGACGTTCATCGCCCAGGTAGCAATGTCACATTGATGGACAATTCCAAAGAGCGTGTTTATTTAGCGCAAACTGGTTTGGTAGGCGGACCCACCGGTGCAAGCTGGCCCACGCATAAAAGCCCCATGCGCCTGACCAGTCCCAGCAACTTCAAAGACGGTGAAGACAGCTTGGTCTTGCGATTCGAGTCCGAAACACTGGGTGGCGTTAAGCTGATTAAAAGCTATACCGTCCATAAAAACAGTTATGTACTTTCTGTTCAACATGAAATTTTAAATCAATCAGGTGAAACGATTTCACCCCAAATTTATGTTCAGTTGGTCAGAGATGGCAACAAACCAGAGGGTGAGTCAGCTTTTTACTCAACCTTTACCGGGCCGGCTGTCTATACCAACAGCAAGAAATACCAAAAAATTGAGTTCTCCGATATAGAGAAAAACAAAGCCGACTTTGAAAAAAAATCAGACATGGGTTATGTGGCCATGGTGCAGCATTATTTTGCGTCAGCATGGCTGATGGATGATGCACAAACGCGTGATTTGTATGCGCGCAAGATTGACACGAACCTGTACTCGGTGGGTATGGTTGCGCCTTTGCCCGCATTGGCCAATGAGAGTAAACAAATCCACCAAACACGGTTGTTTGTAGGTCCTCAAGAAGAAAAACTTTTGGAGAGCTTGTACCCGGGACTGGAGTTGGTCAAAGACTATGGCTGGCTCACCATATTGGCTAAGCCTTTGTATTGGCTGCTAGACAAGTTATATGGCTTTATTGGCAACTGGGGCTGGTCCATTGTTGCTTTGGTCGTGGTTTTGAAAATCGCCTTTTACTGGCTGAATTCGCAGGCTTACAAGAGCATGGGCAAGATGAAAGCCATCAACCCCAAAATCATGGAAATGCGTGAGCGTTTGAAAGACAACCCTCAGCAAATGCAAATGGAGATGATGAAAATTTACCGCGAGGAAAAGGTCAACCCACTGGGAGGTTGCTTGCCTATCGCGGTGCAAATCCCCTTCTTCATTGCCCTGTATTGGGTGCTGTTGTCTTCGGTTGAAATGCGCAACGCGCCTTGGGTGGCTTGGGTGCAAGATTTGGCAGCGCCTGATCCTTGGTTTATCTTGCCTTTGCTGATGACGCTTACCTCACTTTTGCAAACTTGGTTGAACCCTACACCGCCAGACCCGATTCAAGCCAAGATGATGTGGATCATGCCTTTGGCTTTTAGCGTGATGTTTTTCTTTTTCCCCTCAGGCTTGGTGCTGTATTGGTTGTCAAACAATATTTTGTCTATCGCCCAGCAATGGATGATCAACAAGCAGCTTGGCGTTCTGAATTAACCCATGGCTTCTTATAAGCGGCGTCACTTACTCTAAAACATGCTTAGCGAACGCGATGCACCCATCATCGCGGTGGCCACGCCACCTGGCAAAGGCGCGGTTGGCATAGTGCGCATCAGCGGCAAGGACCTGCGGGGCTTTGCCAACACGCTGTGTGGACAAAGCTTAGAACCCAGACGCGCCTATTTAACGACTATTCGTGATGAAGATGGACAAACGGTAGACCAAGTCTTGGCGTTGTTTTTTCCGGCTCCTCACAGCTACACCGGTGAAGATGTTCTAGAGCTGCAAGGCCACGGAGGACCGGTTGTCCTGGCTATGTTGGTTGAACATTGCCTGACTTATGCCCGCAGGCAAAACATCGGATTAGCAGACTTGCGACTGGCACAGCCAGGGGAATTTACGCAACGCGCCTACCTCAATCAAAAAATGGACTTAGCCCAAGCCGAAGCGGTATCGGATGTGATTGACGCCCAAACGCAAGCGGCGGTTCGAGGCGCGGGTCGCTCACTGGTAGGCGCTTTCTCTAAGCAAGTGGAAAAGCTTCAAGAACAGTTGCTGCGGGTGCGTATGTTGGTGGAGGCCAGTTTAGATTTTCCGGAAGAAGACATCGACTTTGTGACCCAAGCGGATGTCGCTGGACAACTGGAGGCCATGCAGGAAGAAACCAGTTTACTGTTTGACAAAACACGCCAAGGTGCTTTGTTGCGAGACGGCATGAAAATGGTGATTGCTGGCCAACCCAATGCGGGTAAAAGCTCTTTGCTCAACGCCTTGACCGGACAAGACACGGCGATTGTCACGCCAGTGGCCGGCACCACCCGCGATGTGTTGACACAAACCATTTCGATAGAAGGTGTGCCGGTACATGTGGTGGATACCGCCGGTTTGCGGGACACGCAAAGTGTTGACGAGGTAGAAAAAATAGGCATCGAGAGGGCATGGGCACAGGTGAAAGACGCAGATGTGCTATTGCTCTTACATGACTTAAGCCGCAACAATGACGCGGCGTATGAAGCACGCCAAACAGCATTGAACGAGCAAATTCTGCAGCAAAAAAACAGCCGCAGCCCTTTGCTGCATGTGTTTAATAAAACAGACTTGGTGACAGCCCTTCGCGAATCTGCGGATCAGCAAGCCGCTATGTGTATTTCTGCCAAGACTGGCCAAGGTTTGCCAGAGCTGCGTGCCCGTTTGCTGCAAAGCGTGGGGTGGCTTGCAGAGCATCAAGAAGGGGTGTTTTCTGCGCGGCAACGGCATGTGCAAGCTTTGGAGCAAGTTCAAATACATATTGCACAAGCCCTTGGCGTGCTCCAAACACCCAGCCCCGCACTGGACTTGTTAGCCGAGGAGTTGCGTTGCGCCCAGCAACAACTCTCTTGCCTCACAGGTACGATGACCGCAGATGATTTGCTGGGCGACATCTTTTCGCGTTTTTGCATAGGCAAATAGGCCACCGCATAATCACCACCATGAACGACGCTTCAACCGAACACACCCACAAAATGCTTGACCTCGCAGCCCAAGTGCTGACGACCGAGGCACAAGCGCTGCTGGCCATGCGGTCTAGGCTGGGGCCAGATTTCATTGCCGCAGTAAACGCCCTCTTGGCCGTCAAAGGTCGGGTGGTGGTCATGGGCATGGGCAAAAGTGGGCACATAGGCAGAAAAATCGCAGCGACATTGGCATCGACGGGGACCCCAGCTTTTTTTGTGCATCCTGCTGAAGCCAGCCATGGCGACTTAGGTATGGTGACCAAAGAAGACGTGGTTTTGGCTTTGTCCAACAGCGGCGAGAGCCAAGAGCTGTCCGCTATATTGCCTATCATCAAGCGACAAGGCATTGTGCTTATCGCGATGACTGGCAACGCTCAATCTACTTTGGCACAACACGCCCTGATCGTTCTTGACAGTGCGGTTGAGAAAGAAGCCTGTCCGATGAATCTGGCACCGACCGCCAGCACCACTGCACAGCTGGCCTTGGGCGACGCTTTGGCGGTTGCGGTCCTCGATGCGCGAGGGTTCAAGTCAAGCGATTTCGCTTTGTCTCACCCAGGGGGCAGCCTAGGCAGAAAGCTGCTTACCCACGTCACCGATGTCATGCGAAGTGGCTCCGATGTTCCCCACGTGCTACCCCATACCAGTTTTCCCGATTTGATGCGTGAGATGAGCCAAAAGGGGCTTGGAGTTTCAGCGGTGGTCGATGAAGAGCGCAAGATTTTGGGCATATTCACCGATGGAGATTTGCGCCGCCTGATAGAAAAGGGTGTCGATGTGCTGCCTCTAAAGGCCCATGAGGTCATGAAACCCCAGCCAAGCACCATCCACCAAGACGCATTGGCGGCGCAAGCCGCGCAGTTGATGGAGCAGTTACGCATCACCTCATTGTTGGTTGTCGATCAAGACAACCGCTTGTGTGGCGCCCTCAACAGCAACGACTTGATGCGGGCTAAGGTGATTTGATGGCCATCAACCCAAACCCATCACCCGCCCTTTTGGAAAAAGCAAAAGCCATCAAGCTGTTGATGCTCGATGTGGATGGTGTTTTGACCGAGGGTAGCTTGCATTACAGCGACCAAGGTGAGCAAACCAAAACCTTCAACACCCTCGATGGCCATGGTCTGAAACTCCTGCAAACGCATGGCATCAGTGTGGCCATCATCTCGGGCCGAGATGGCTTGGCTTTAAGGCGGCGTTTATCCGACTTAGGGGTGCAGCATGTGTTTGCAGGTGTGCATGACAAGAAAGTCGCGGCCCAACAACTGTTGTCAACCTTGGGGCTTGAATGGTTTCAAGCGGCAGCCATGGGTGACGATTGGCCAGACTTGGCCATGTTGTTGCCTGCGGGTTTTTCGGCTGCACCGCCTGCTGCGCATGCCGAAGTTCTGTCACGCGTCGATTGGGTGACTCCGCGCCCTGCTGGCCACGGTGCGGTACGCGATGTGTGCGATCTGTTGTTGCGTGCCAGCGGTGTGTATGCAGTCGCTTTGCAAGAAGCACTTAAATGAACAGCTTGCCCAGACTCCCCGCGCCTGTACCAACGTCGGGTTGGCGCAAGCGATTAGAAACACTTTTGGCTTTTTTGCCCATGGTTTTATTGGCCATTCTATTGTGGGGCAGTGTGTGGCTGGTGCGCAACGCACCGAAAGCCGTGTCTGGGGCGGTTGTGGCAGAAACCTCGCATGAGCCAGATTACTTTGCCAATAACTTCACCTTGAAGACCTATTCATTGCAAGGTGACTTGAAGTCTTTTTTGCAAGGAACCTCATCCGTGCATTTCCCCGACACATTGACTAATTTGATCGAACAACCGGTGGTGCACTCGATTTCCCGCTCAGGACGACTGACAACAGCAGTTGCACAGCGCTCTTTATCCAACGAAGACGGTTCAGAAATACAGTTGATTGGGCAAGCGGTGGTGCATAAGCAAGGCGTGGGAACAAAAGAGCCAGCCATGACGCTTCGTAGCGAGTTCATTCACATGTTTACCAACACCGACACTCTGGTCACTTATGCGCCGGTGAAAATTGAACGAGGGGACAACCGATTTCAAGCCAATGGCATGAAAGCCGATAACCTGAACCAACGGTTTTTATTACAGGGCCAAGTGAAGGTGTTGTTGGTACCTGGCAATCGGCCATGAAAAAAGGGCTTGGAAATTTCCAAGCCCTATAGGGTTTCAGACTCAAGCGGGTAAATTAATACTCGTTGCGACCCGAAGACCCGCTGTTTTGACGCGCACCGCCACCGCCA
>RFMX01000139.1 GCA_009927495.1 Betaproteobacteria bacterium | reverse complement strand
GCTGATACCCAAGTCGTCGGCAATTTGTTTGTTCAACCTGCCAGCGACGATACGCTCAAGCACCTGGGCTTCACGGGTGGTCAGTTTGGCCATGAGTGCGTCACGGTTCGCTGCGGTTTGCGAATCGTTGAAAGAGTCACGGGCTTGGTCCAGCATACGTTCAACCAAGCTGACCAATTCTTCTTCTTTGAAGGGCTTTTGGATGAAATCCATTGCGCCTTTTTTCATGGTGGTCACAGCCATGGGCACGTCGCCATGACCCGTGATGAAGACAATGGGCAAAGGCGATTTACGTTCAACCAAGCGATCTTGCAGCTCTAAGCCGGAAATGCCAGGCATTCGAATGTCGACGATCAAGCAGGCCACTTCACGAGGGTCATAGCGGCTCAAAAAAGTTTCAGCGGAGTCAAAACAACGGACGCGGTAATCTTTTCCTTCAAGCAACCATTGCAAGGAGTCGCGCACTGCTTCGTCATCGTCGACGACGTAGACATTGCCTTTTTTGGGGATCAAACTCATCTCAAGCTCCAAGGCGCCACTGAAGGCATTAAAGGGGTATCAAGGTTTTGCTGGCTGGTAGCCAAAAAGAAAAACGACCCCCAACTATCAATTTTCCATTGTAGATGTTCTCGGCTGTCATTCTGCCTTGGTGCGACTCGATGATGGTTCGACATAAATTCAGTCCTATGCCCATGCCCTCGCTCTTGGTGGTGTAAAAGGCCTCAAACACGCGCTCCATCACTTCGGGGGTCATGCCCGTACCAGAGTCGCTGACAGAAAACTCCACCACATCTTGCCCCTCTACTTCTTTGGGTACCACTTGCAATTCGACATGGCGTTGGTTGATGGGGCGCTGTGCATGCTCAATGGCTTCGGCTGCGTTTTTCATTAAATTGATGAGCACTTGCTCTATCAAGATAGGGTCGATATGCAATTTAGACAACCGATCAGACACAAACAAACTGAGTTTGACTTGCCTGCGACGCAACTCGGCATCAGCAAGGTCAACCGCTTCTGCCACGATGGGGGCGACCAAAGAGTTGACACGGTTGGTTTCACTGCGCTTTACAAAACTTCGGATGCGTTGAATGATTTGTCCCGCGCGTTGGGCTTGCCGAGAGGTTTTTTCAAGCGCTACTTTTAACTCGTCCTCTGTGATTTGGTTGCCTTGCAAACGGGTCAACATACCGTTGCAGTAGTTGGTGATGGCGGTGAGTGGTTGGTTCAACTCGTGTGCGACGCTGGAAGCCATCTCACCCATGGTGATCAATCGACTCGCAGACTGTGCCCGTTCAGATTGCAAAGCAGCTTGTTCTTCGGCCAATCGTCTGGCGGTGATGTCGGTCGAGATGACCATTTGGGCAAGACGCCCATCAACCCAGTTGAAGTAACGAGTCCGCACTTCTAGCCACTTGTTCAGCTCAGGAACATAGACCTCTGCATTTTCTGTGCGGGCTTGGGTGAGGTTGTGGGTGGGCATGCCCACCATATCGTCCACATTGTCTAAATTTTGGCTGTCTTTCAAAGGCAGGGTACCAGCTTGGGAAACCAACTCGAGGTGACCCTTGCCTTGGTTGCCAAACCACTGGCGATAAAGCTTGTTGGCAAACAGAAGTTCTGCGCTTCCCAAAGGCGAGACCGACACAGAGGCATCTAAAGCTTCAAGCACCGTGGTGAAGCGCTCATGCGAAGCCGAGAGTTGATCGCGAATTTTGTTGGGCTCGGTGATGTCGGTCATCGAGGTCATCCAGCCCGTTTGCTGTCCCATCGCATCAATCAAAGGCGAAACATAAAGCCTTGCATCAAAAATAGTGCGGTTTTTTCGGCGAACCCGAATTTGAAAACCACTGAGGGTGGTACGACCGTTGAGTTGATCGCTGAGCTTGACACTCAGCATATCGCGGTCTTCGTCGGGCCAATACGGAAAAGGCGAACTGGCACCGACCAGCTCGGCCTCACTCCAGCCTGTCATTTGACAAAAAGCCGCGTTTACATAAGTGATGCGACCGTTCATGTCCATGGCTCGCATACCGGTGAGCACAGAGTTTTCCATTGCGCGGCGGAAATTGGTCTCGGTGATCAGGGCTTGTTGCGCTTGCATACGTCGTCGGGTATGTCGCCACGTTCCAATCAACATCCAAGTGGTCATGCCGCTGAGCAACATCACCAACCAGAAAAGACCGCTACCGATCAGAACTTGCGACGTGCGATAGGCCTGTGCACGAAGTTGCAAGCTGTTGCCAATGGTGGAGATAGGCACGATGTACTCATAAGCCTTGGTCTCCCAAGGAGAGTATTCCCAAAAGCCTGTGCGTGGCTTGATGCTTTGACCCGCCAGCAAGGCATTGTTGCCGTCTACCAAAGCCACCGCGTGACTGGCCGTGATTTCTGCGGGAACGGTGTACCTGAGCAAGCCGTCAATCGAATACTCCACCATCACCACCCCCTTGAATTGGGTGTTGTTACTTATGGGTATATGAAATTGAATTTGGGTTTCAGTTTGGCCCATTTTCTCGCGGGGTTTGATGGCTATAGGGGGCGAAAAAATGGCCTGTCTCAGCTCTTTGGCCAAAGAGTAGGTATCTTCGGTTTCCGTGTAATCTAGCCAAGTGTCTTGGCGGTGCAGATGAAACATGTCCAAACTGCTGCTGCTCGCTTGTGCTTTGACGCGGCGAAATTCATCAACCCAAAGAATGGCACTGATCTCGGGGTATTGTTTAATGAGGTCAGATGACTGCTTGTCAAACTCGGCAACGCTCAGCTTTTCACCGCCAACATCCCTTGCAAGCTTCATCATGCGCTCTTGCTGCTCCAGCAAATGCAAACGCATTTTTTGGTTGGCGTATTCCAAATCGCGCTGAACGCTTTCTTGGTCTCTTTCCATTTCCTCGTAGCGCAAGTAACCCACGCTGCTGATAATGGTCAAAAGAAATATGGCGACCGCACCCATGGGCGCCAGCAAGGCCACCCTGTCTTGTCGGCTGGGCGTTTGTTTTTTCCACCAAGTGACCCAACGCTTGGTCAGAGGCTTGATCAGTCCGGAGATTTTTTGAAATTGCATCGTTCCTGAGTTTAGGTCACCAAAGTCCTTCATAAATTTCACAAAAGTATCTAAATTTCATATTAAGAAATGAATAAGCACTATTTGAAATTATCATTGAAACCTGCGACACTTTCAGCAAGCAAAGCCCTTTAAGGAGACACACCATGGCTGCTCAACCCGATCCGATGCGTACCTTCGCCTTGAATGACAGTGACAGCCAAGAAACCCGCGAATGGATGGATGCCTTGTCGGCAGTCATCGCTTCTGAAGGCCCAGAGCGGGCGCACTTCTTATTAGAGCAACTGCTGGAACATGCGCGTGAAAACAGCATCGACATGCCGTTCTCC
>RFMX01000144.1 GCA_009927495.1 Betaproteobacteria bacterium | reverse complement strand
GCATTTCGAATTTGGTTTGCATCAGCATTTGAAAACCAAGAACGCAGCCTTGCTGGCCAAACTGGAAGCAGCCAAAGCCATGGACAAAGATGCCGAGGCCGAATTGGTCGCAGCCATCGAAGCGTTCAAAAAGTCTTTCGTCTAAGCCATTAAGCAGCAAGGAGCCCTTCATGGCAGTCGGCAAGGAAATTCGCGGCAAGATCAAATCGGTGGAAAACACCAAGAAGATCACCAAGGCCATGGAAATGGTGGCAGCGTCCAAAATGCGCAAGGCGCAAGACCGTATGCGCGCTGCTCGCCCTTACAGCGAGAAAGTGCGCAATATCGCCACCCATTTGGGTCAAGCCAACCCTGAGTATGTGCATCCCTTCATGAAGGTTCATCCGGCTTCTTCGACCGGCTTCATTGTGGTGACCACAGACAAAGGCTTGTGTGGCGGCATGAACACCAATGTGCTGCGTGCATTGATGGTCAAACTCAAAGACATCCAGTCCGCAGGCAAAACCGCACAGACTGTTGCCATAGGTAACAAGGGCTTGGGTTTCCTTAACCGCGCTGGTGTCAAAGTGCTCGCACAACTCACCCAAATGGGCGACACGCCACACATTGAAACCTTGATTGGCCCGGTCAAGGTCATGCTCGACGCGTACACTGAAGGCCACTTGGACGCTGTGTACATCTGCTACACCAGGTTCATCAACACCATGAAACAAGAGGCGGTGATTGAGCAATTGCTACCCTTGTCGCATGACAAGATGCGCGAAGAAACCAAAGCCTCTGGCAGTTATGCGTGGGACTATTTGTACGAACCCGATGCGCCTGCGGTGATTGATGACTTGCTGGAACTCTATATCGAGTCCTTGGTCTACCAGTCTGTGGCCGAAAACATGGCCTCTGAACAATCTGCACGCATGGTGGCCATGAAGGCCGCCACCGACAACGCCGGCAGTGTGATTGGCGAACTCAAACTCATTTACAACAAAACCCGTCAAGCAGCGATCACGAAGGAATTGTCCGAAATCGTGGCCGGTGCGGCAGCGGTGTAACACCTTTTATTTTTGGAGCAAACCATCATGGCTCAGGCAATGACACACGCAGGTATTCAAGGAAAAATCGTCCAATGTATTGGTGCGGTGGTGGACGTCGAATTCCCCCGCGATCACATGCCGCATATTTACGATGCGCTCAAGCTCGAGGGCACGGCCCTGACTTTGGAAGTTCAGCAGCAATTAGGTGACGGCATTGTGCGTACCATCGCTTTGGGCACCTCTGACGGTTTGCGTCGCGGTTTGATGGTCACCAACACCGGTGCTGCCATTACCGTCCCAGTCGGCAAAGCCACTTTGGGTCGCATCATGGACGTGTTGGGTTCGCCTATTGACGAACGCGGCCCTGTGGACCAAACCCAAACGGCTTCTATTCACCGCAAAGCCCCTGCTTACGATGAACTCAGCCCTTCACAAGAACTGCTGGAAACCGGCATCAAGGTGATTGACTTGGTCTGTCCTTTCGCCAAAGGCGGTAAGGTCGGCTTGTTCGGTGGTGCTGGTGTGGGCAAGACCGTGAACATGATGGAACTCATCAACAACATTGCCAAAGCGCACAGCGGATTGTCGGTGTTTGCAGGTGTGGGTGAGCGTACACGTGAAGGAAATGACTTCTACCATGAGATGGCTGATTCTGGCGTGGTGAATTTGGAGAACTTGGAAGAGTCCAAAGTGGCCATGGTCTACGGTCAGATGAACGAGCCTCCCGGCAACCGTTTGCGCGTGGCCTTGACTGGTTTGACCATCGCCGAATCGTTCCGTGACGAAGGCAAAGACGTGCTGTTCTTCGTGGACAACATCTACCGTTACACCTTGGCCGGTACCGAAGTGTCCGCCTTGTTGGGTCGCATGCCTTCTGCGGTGGGTTACCAGCCTACGCTGGCTGAAGAGATGGGCCGCTTGCAAGAACGCATCACCTCCACCAAAGTCGGCTCCATCACGTCCATCCAAGCCGTTTACGTGCCAGCCGATGACTTGACCGACCCATCACCTGCCACCACCTTTGCCCACTTGGACTCCACCGTCGTGTTGTCACGTGACATCGCGTCGCTCGGTATCTACCCCGCTGTGGATCCTTTGGACTCCACCAGCCGCCAGCTCGACCCCTTGGTGGTCGGCAACGACCACTACGACACCGCTCGCGCCGTGCAAGGCACCTTGCAGCGCTACAAAGAACTGCGTGACATCATCGCGATTTTGGGCATGGACGAATTGGCACCAGAAGACAAATTGGCCGTGGCTCGCGCGCGCAAGATCCAGCGTTTCCTGAGCCAGCCTTTCCACGTGGCCGAGGTGTTCACCGGTTCACCTGGCAAGTACGTCACTTTGGCCGAGACCATTCGCGGCTTCAAAATGATCGTGGCTGGCGAGTGCGACCACATGCCCGAGCAAGCGTTCTACATGGTGGGCACGATCGACGAGGCCATCGAAAAAGCCAAGAAGATTTGATCTCCAACGTTGTCCGATAAGGAAAACAGATGAATACCATCCATGTTGATGTGGTCAGTGCAGAAGAGCTGATTTACTCTGGCGAGGCCACCTTTGTGGCTTTGCCAGGCGAGGTGGGCGAGTTAGGCATTTACCCACGCCACACACCTTTGATCTCTCGCATCAAAGCCGGCTCCGTGCGCATTCAAAAACCTGACGGCGAAGAAGAGTTCGTGTTTGTTGCTGGCGGTATTTTGGAAGTCCAACCTGACTCCGTCACCGTCTTGTCAGACACCGCTGTACGCGGCAAAGACCTTGACGAAGAGCGTGCCAATGCGGCTAAAAAAGCAGCGCAAGAACATTTGCAAAATGCCAAAACCGAAGTCGATATGGCAGCTGCTCAGGCCGAGTTAACCATCATGGCTGCACAACTCGCCGCACTGCGCAAATACCGCAGTAAACGTTGACCCTTGTCAAAGTCTCATCTGCGCGCAGCCACCGTTGGCGGTTCCGCCGATGAGATAGAGACTGCCTTTTATGAGGCCTTGCAAGCAGGCGATCTAGAGCGCTTGATGGCCTGTTGGGCCAATGAAGAAGACATCATTTGTGTTCACCCAGGCGGCCCACGCCTAATTGGTGCAATGGCCATTCGCAATTCGTTTGAAATCATGTTCAGCCATGGGCCAATTCGCTCCTTCCCCGAGCGACTGCACAAGCTTGAAACCATCACCAGCGCAGTTCACAACTTGATTGAACGTGTTGAGATTTACACAGCCGATGGCGCGCAAATCGCGTTCGTCACATCTACCAATGTGTATATGCGAACCGCGCAAGGGTGGCGCATGGTGGCGCACCACGCCAGCCCAGGCACACCGCCCGAGATTCACAGCGACATCGACACGCCCACCATACTGCACTAGCAGACCAGACCTTGCAGTTGCAACCAGCATCAACCGCAAATGGATGACATCGTTAAACAAGCCATGGCCAAGTGGCCGCAGGTGCCTGATTGTTATGGCTGGCTAGGCTTTGACGATCGAGGCGACTGGTATATGCGCGACGATGGTGTGCAAGCACAAGGCGACTTTGTACACGCCAAAGGCAGCAAGTTGGCACACACCAAACTGATCGAATTCATAGAGCGCAACTACACCTGCGATCCATTCGGGCGTTGGTATTTTCAAAATGGGCCCCAACGCGTATTCGTGGAACTGCAGTCGGTGCCATTTGTATGGCGTGTTTTGGACTCTGGCTTACTGACAGGGCCACAAGGTGACATCCTTGAATTACTGGAGTGCTTGGTCGATGAAAACGGACGCCTGTATGCCTTGACTGCCAAGGGCTTAGGACTGATCCACAGCATGGACACATGGCATGCAGCCAAAGCCCTTGAAGACAAGCTGTGGCCAGCACCCAAGAAGGTTGGCTCACCGCAGTTAGTGATTGACTATGGCTACATCCTTAGCCCTGCCAAGGGCGAAAAAAAACCGGCTAAGTAGCCGGTTTTTTGTTAAGACTGAAATCTCAGTTCTTGGGGGCTGCAGGTTCAGCGAATTTGGCGCCACCCGCATTGGCCATGTACACCACTGCGCGACCAATCTCTACATCGCTGTGATCGCCGCCACCTTGCGCACCCATGGCATTTTTGCCTTTAAGGGCAGAGTTGAGCAATGCCTCATACCCTGTTTTGATACGGGGCCCCCAAGCTGTTTTGTCACCCAATTTAGGTGAGCCAGCAAGACCAGCAGAATGGCAGGCTGCGCATTGGACTTTGTAAACTTCTTCACCAGCCTTCAATGGGCGGTTGGCGTCACGCACCTCCACCGTGCCAACTTTTTGAATTCGCGCAGCCACAGCCTCAGATGTATTTGCCGCGCCAGCAGCAGGCTTATTTGCCGTCACCACGTAGTAAACCAAGCCGATGATGATGAAAATCGGTCCTACAAAAGACAAAAGCATGGCCCAAGCAAAAGCCTTAGGGGTTTTAATCGGACCGGTATGTGCTTCTTCGTGGGTGTCGCTCATAAGGACTTTCTGTGTGATTACAAATGAAAAAGAAATTATAGCCAGCGACATGCTTCCACCAAGCTGACAAATAGCGACACCTACAATACCGAGGTTGCGGCTGTAGCTCAGTGGATAGAGTATTGGCCTCCGAAGCCAAGGGTCGTGGGTTCGATCCCCGCCAGCCGCACCATCAACGCCAACCCAGCCTTTTTGCAGACCTCAACTTCTGAGGGTGGAACCTGGGTTGGGCCGGTGTTGCAGCAGCCACTGTTTAAACGCTTGGGCTGCGGGTGACAGCCTTTTGCCGCCTGAATACACCACATACCAGCGGCGGATCAGGGGAAAGCCCTTGACTTCAAGTTGCACCAACTCACCCAGCGCCAACTCTGACACCACCGTGGTTGCAGAAAGTACCGCTAGTCCCAAGCCGCCAGCAACCGTTTGCTTGATGGCTTCATTGCTGCCCACCTCCAAGCGATTGACAGGACTGAAGCCTTGATCAGCAAAGAATTGCTCCATGGTCAAGCGAGTGCCAGAGCCTGGTTCGCGCAGTATGAAGGGCTCTTGACGTAGCCGCGCGGGATCAATGCGGCGTTTGCCAACCAATGGGTGGTTGGGAGGGGCAACCAAGACGAGCGGGTTATCAGCAAAATTTTCACAAACCAAGTTCATGTGCTGGGGCGGCTGGCCCATGATGTAGAGATCGTCTTGGTTGCTGGCCAAACGCTGCAGAAGGCTTTCGCGATTGCCCACAACCATGGCCACGTCAATGCCGGGGTGGGCTGCACAAAAGCCACCCAGCAATTTTGGTACGGTGTACTTCACCGTGGTCAGAATCGCTAACTTCAAGCTACCGCGCTCCATCCCTTGTAAAGCGGCGAGCTCTGCACTGAGCAAGTCCATGCGCTGTGAGATATCGAGGGAGGCTTGCGACAGAATTTTGCCGGCAGCGGTCAAGTAGATTTTTTTGCCTAATTGCTCAAACAACGGCTGTCCCACGGTTTCCGCGAGTTGTTTGACTTGCAGCGACAGCGTGGGCGGTGAGAGATGCAGCGCCTTGGCGGCGCGGGCAAAGCTATTGTGTTCGGCAACAGCTTGAAAAATCCTCAGTTGATGAAGCGTGGCATGGCGCAGGCTCATGGGTTTACAAAACTAAAAGATAACAGTCTAAATATTTTACTTTTATTTATTGGTTGTCGGGTCAATAATTTTCACATTGTTTTATTTTGTATAGACCCAAGGAGCACATGTATGGCAACAAAAACGTATAACGCAGGCGTAAAAGAATACCGTCAGACCTATTGGATGCCTGAGTATGCGCCCCTTGATACCGACATTTTGGCCTGTTTCAAGATCACGCCACAGGCAGGTATTGACCGTGAAGAAGCTGCAGCAGCTGTGGCGGCTGAATCTTCCACAGGAACGTGGACCACGGTATGGACCGACTTGCTGACCGACCTCGATTATTACAAAGGCCGTGCCTACCGCATTGAAGACGTGCCTGGGGACGATACCTGTTTCTACGCTTTCATTGCCTACCCCATCGATTTGTTCGAAGAAGGTTCCGTCGTCAACGTCTTCACTTCTTTGGTCGGAAACGTTTTTGGTTTCAAGGCCATTCGTGCATTGCGATTGGAAGATGTCCGTTTCCCCATCGCTTACATCAAGACTTGCGGTGGACCACCCTTGGGCATCCAAGTTGAGCGTGACATCATGAACAAGTACGGTCGTCCGCTGCTGGGATGCACCATCAAGCCCAAGCTGGGTCTGTCTGCCAAAAACTACGGTCGGGCAGTGTACGAATGTCTGCGCGGGGGTCTGGACTTCACCAAGGATGACGAGAATATCAACAGCCAGCCCTTTATGCGTTGGCGTCAACGTTTCGATTTTGTTCAAGAGGCCACACTGAAGGCCGAACAAGAAACCGGAGAGCGCAAAGGCCACTACCTCAATGTGACCGCGCCCACACCCGAAGAAATGTACAAACGCGCTGAGTACGCCAAGGAAATCGGCGCACCCATCATCATGCACGACTACATCACGGGTGGCTTCTGTGCCAATACAGGCTTGGCCAACTGGTGTCGCGAAAATGGCATGTTGCTGCATATTCACCGCGCCATGCACGCTGTGATCGACCGCAACCCGCACCACGGTATTCATTTCCGTGTGCTTACCAAAATCCTGCGTCTCTCTGGTGGCGACCACCTGCACACCGGCACTGTGGTGGGCAAGCTCGAAGGCGATCGCGCCTCCACACTCGGCTGGATCGATTTGCTGCGCGAATCTTTTGTTCCTGAAGACCGCGCACGTGGCATCTTCTTTGACCAAGACTGGGGCTCTTTGCCTGGTGCCTTTGCTGTTGCTTCAGGTGGTATTCACGTGTGGCACATGCCAGCCTTGGTCAACATCTTTGGTGATGACTCGGTATTGCAATTCGGTGGCGGTACCTTGGGTCACCCATGGGGTAACGCGGCCGGTGCTTGCGCCAACCGTGTCGCACTGGAGGCATGTGTCCAAGCGCGTAACGAAGGTCGTCAGTTGGAGAAGGAAGCCAAAGACATTTTGACCTCTGCTGCTGCCCATTCACCTGAACTCAAAATTGCCATGGAAACGTGGAAAGAGATCAAGTTCGAATTTGACACCGTGGACAAGTTAGACATTGCAAACAAGTAATTGATCCGATCCACATACAACAGACGCTTCACCTATACCCCCAGAAAGGAATCTGACATGGCTGTCCAAGTCTATAAATCTTCCCAAAAATACGAAACCTTCTCCTATTTGCCCAATATGACGGCTGACCAAGTCCGTCGGCAAATTGCTTATTCCATCGCACAAGGTTGGAACCCAGCGGTAGAGCACACCGAAAAAGGCACTGTCGCCACCAGCAACTTTTGGTATATGTGGAAGTTGCCTCTGTTTGGTGAACAGTCGGTCGATGCAGTTTTGGCTGAAATTGAAGCCTGCCACCGGGAGTTCCCCGGCCACTTGGTGCGAGTGATTGCCTATGACAACTACTCCCAAAGCCAAGGTATGTCTTTCGTTGTTCATCGCTGAAAGACACCGGAGATGACTACCAACGCATCAAGCTCGAATCAGGTGACCCTTTCGGGTCGAGAGCTGGCCTTGCAACGGCGTCAAGCCATGGCATTGCGCGGCAAGACTGGTACGACCAAGTCCGCTAGTGCCAAGTTGGCTGCAAGCTCTGCCTTGGTCAAGTCTGCTATGGCCAATGTGCGTGCGGACTCAGTCCAATTGGATGAATCCTCAGAGGCCAAAGGTTGCGGTTGTGGTTGCTTCGGCGCCGGGGCATGCTCATCAAATGTTTCACAAGTGGGGGCTATTGACATGGGTTCTGCGCGTGCATTAGCCCGTGCCCGCCGAGCTGCATTGGCCACGGACGGAAAACAAGGTGCGGTGCGCGTTGCAGCCGCCACCAAATTGACCCAAGTCCAGCCCCACACAGATTGGCAACAAGCGATCGCAAAAGGCACTTCTGGACGTGAGGTGGCCAAGCAGCGCCGTTTGGTGCGTGCCATGGTGGGTCGTCAAACCCCCGTCGCTGCATCTTCCAAACCAAGCGGTCGTATGCGGGCAAAACATGAATCTCCTGCTGCATCTACAACGGCTGCTTTGCAAGCGACTCGGTCGGCTCATTCGGTCACGGGTACCTCAACTGCTGTCAGCCACAAAGTGACTGGCACAGAGTACTTGGCCTCGGGGCACGTTAGTTCTGTCCATGCAAGCCGTTCTTCGCCTAGGCCTTCTATGGTCATGAACCGCACCGAGCATGGTCGCCAAGGGGTGGTCACTGGTCTGGAGTCAGGATCGACCCATGCTGTGACTGGGACCGAATATCTTTCGCAACTGCATATGGTCGAAAACTCTGAAGCCGCGCAGACGGCCAACCCTCGAAAAGTCAGTGTGATGTCCTCAAAAGGCAATCAAACTGTTTCCAATGCGGAGGTGGATCGCTCTAGCAAGGTTACCGGCAATGAATCGGGTGCTTCGCGCCAACTGACGGGAAGCCAGTATTTCAATGCCGTTGATTTCGGCCAGCAATCAGCGACAGAGGCGCCTTCAAAAGTAGCTTTGATCCGCACGCTCGCTGGCAGTTTGGTCACAGGCACAGAGTTGGGCCGTAGTCAAAAGGTCACAGGTGACAACCGCGGTGGGTGTCGCGCAGTGACAGGCACCGAATTCATCAGTTCACAACAGTTGCAAACGGTCTGTCAGGATGTGGAATTTGTGGGTTCCATTCAGAAGGTCGGCCATGACCAGACTTGGAATGATCAGACGGTCTCGGGCGTAGGCTTGGGTCGTTCCAAGCTTGTGACCGGTAATGAGTACGGCGCTTGTTTACCTATCACGGGTTCGTCCTACGTAGGTCGGCAGCATTTTCAAGATTTTTGTGAACCATCGCAAACCAAGGCGCAGCATGCCCTTGGTCGGCGTGAAGGCTCTATTTCGGCCTCGGTCGTTACTGGGGATCGGCCAGGTGCCGGTGGCGCCGTGATGACCGGGGACCATCGAGGCGCTTGTGGGCCTGTCAGTGGAACACCTTACGTGGGCGCTGACAACATGCCGCCCCAGTGTGGCACAAGCGCTCGATTTGTCGCGCCAGTGAGAAGCGAAAAAATGCCTAAGTCAGGCTTCAGCGCCAATGACTTCAGTATTCGCCCACCGGCTCGCCAAGCCCGTGAACGCTCTTCAGATGCTGTGACTGGCTCTACTTTCAGCGGTCAGCGAATCACCGGCGCTGTGAACAAAGGTTCGGGACTGATCACGGGAACACCCGAGTTTCGTCATCGCGAGGACAACACAACTTTGATCCCAACCAACAAGTTCAGCAGTGGTGCGAGCAAGTTAACGGGAGAAGGCAGTGAGGCAGGCGTGGCCATCAGTGGCTCGGCTTGGAAAACCTCAAGCCGAGTAACGGGAACAGAAGGAACATCCTCTACTGCGCGTAATCCCTCACAGCGGGGGGACGCTCGAGACATCATGGGTATGTCTGCTAAACATGCTCACCAAGTCGAACGTGCAGAGCCACCCAAGAGCCGTGTCACTGGCTCATCGGGCAATACATCCAAAGGTGCGGCAGTTACCCTTTCGGGCGGTGCGCGAGGCTGAGTGAAGGCTCCAAGATACTGCCATGAATACGCTCAAACGACTCCACGCGATGCGATCAGCTTCAGCGCATCGACAACCGCAGACTCTGGGTAACCCGGCGTGTGTGGTGGGTGCCAATCAGAGTTGCGAACATGCGCTGGTTGACCAAGATTTGAATGAGCGTCTGTATGCCTACGAGCGCAAAGTGCGTGGGCGCTTCACCCCGATCGTAGAGTTGCTAAAAACATTGTCTGGCTTGCAGCATGAGCGGGACTTTGTACCGCAGGCTCAGAAATTGGCCCAATCTCACTTGGGATACGACTTGCCAGAAAGTATGTTGGCGACGCATGGATCAGTGGTTTGGACCTGCGGTCCTTGTATGCGCACTGTATTTTCCGCAGTTTCAAAGCTTGTATAGATGGGTCGGGCGAGGATCAGTCCCCTTGGTTGAGTCGCATGGCCATTGATGCGCCGTTTCTTCAAGCTTGCGGCTATCACACTTTAGATATCAGCCCATGTGCTGATGGACGTTTGCAAGGTTTGCTGCCATTTGTTTTTCGTTTGGCGCCCAATGAGTCGGTTTATGTGAAAGCCTATGCTGGGGCTTTGTTTGACATTGAGGGCGATGTGTCTGACTGGACACTGCGCGAACTTGAACGCCTTAGCTCAAATGCAAAGGGCAGTGACAGCTGTAATTATTTGAAGATAGCTGTTTACCACTACAGCACATCCAACCCCAGTCACCAAGGTTGTGCTGCCCATGGAAGTCAGGATCATCAAGCCACGATAGCGGCTATCGACAAATTGAATGAATTGCGCGCTGCAATCGATAACAGTTTTGGTCTAGGCGCTGCCCCTGAGACGCTGTTAATTGGCATGGACACCGACACCGATGCCATCCGTGTGCATCTGCCCGATAAGCAATCCGCCAATTCTGCACAGCGCTATGTGGACAGTGCACAAATTTTCAAAGATACGCTGGGCTTAAGCGCTCAGTCTGCTCGCGAAGCAATTGCGCACACAGTCACCAGTGCGGCACGTGATTCTGGTTTGCGTCCAGGTATGCAGCGCCTGATTGAGCGCCTCTTGGAGGCCAATTTGTCGCAAATTGAATACGTTATTCAGCACCACGATGGTCGCTATAGCGACATCGGTCACAACGAGCGTTTTATTTGTGCGGGTGAAGCCATGAACGAGCTGCAACTGCGCAACAAGTTTTACTTTGCCATCTTGATACCGTGGAAGAAGGCGCAGCCGACTTGGACGTGGGGATCAAGATCTTCACGGCACTCAATGTCAGCCGTGGTTTGCCCATTCCTGTGCTTGTCCATTTCCATTACTGTTCACGCGTCCCTGGTGCTCGCGAGCGAACCATCCGTCGTTGCCAGCGGGTCAAATCGGCCATTGAATCTCGCTATGCATCTTTGCATGCACAGGGTTTTTTGCAGTGCCAGATGGCGATCAGCGACCTGGATCGCTCTGAGCGCTGCACTTGGGTCCAGTCAAGCCAAACAGCGGTTGTTCATTAATGTTTACAGGCGTCAAGGGGCAAAAATGAAAATCATGAAAGTTGAAAAGACGCTGGTTTCCACCAACCGAATCAACACGTTTGGTCACCGCCCCTTGCTGGTTGTCCAAGAAAAAGCGGGTGGTCCACGCAGCGTCGCGGTTGATGCAGTGGGGTGTATTCCAGGTGATTGGGTGATTTGTGTCGGTTCCTCCGCTGCACGTGATGCAGCAGGTAGCAGAGAGTTCCCATCGGACCTCACCATTGTCGGGATCATTGATAACTGGCAAGGAGAGACTGTCTGATGGACATCATGCGCGTCAGGGATGAGTTGGTCTGTACCCGCAGGGTGCAGGGTTTGCAATCAGCATCTCTGCGGGTTCTCGAGAGCCAACTGGGCGAACTGTCCGTGGCCACCGATGCGGTGGGCGTGCCTGAGGGTAAATGGGTGTTCACTGCCAGTGGAAGCGCGGCGCGGTTTGCGATGAGTGACCCCAAGGTCATCACCGATCTGACGATATGCGGAATCATTGATCAATGGGTCACTTGAATGCCCAGAGTTTCGAGGTAGTTTGTTTTCTTTTTTTGTTCACTAAGGAGTTTTAAAAATGGCAGATAACAGAGGAATTGCATTGGGCATGATTGAAACGCGTGGCTTGGTGCCTGCGATTGAAGCGGCGGACGCGATGACCAAAGCGGCTGAAGTTCGCTTGGTCGGTCGCCAGTTTGTCGGTGGTGGTTACGTGACCGTGTTGGTGCGTGGCGAAACTGGCGCGGTGAACGCGGCGGTTCGTGCGGGTGCGGATGCATGCGAGCGTGTGGGTGATGGCTTGGTGGCAGCACACATCATTGCCCGAGTTCATAACGAAGTCGAAGGCATGTTGCCCACATCGCCTGATGGCAATGGCAATGGTCTCGATGGCGAAATCACCATGGTTCGCAGTTGATCTGAACCTTTGTGAACTTAACTTAATCAGACCATGAATGCAAATCCCCAAACACTGGGCTGGTTAAACAGGGCGCTATCGCATGAGTTAAGTGCCGTTCAGCAGTACCAAGCACAAAGCGTACTGGCAAAATTGTGGGGTGAAACCTCATTGGCCAACTACTTGAAGCAAGAAGCAGTGGGTGAGTTGGTGCATGCTGAGATGCTGATGGAGCAGCTCATCATGCTTGGCGTTGCTCCGAATGCGTCGGCTCTTGCACCTGCCAGACTCGGTCGAACGGTGGATCAATTGTTACTGGCCAATCGGCAGTTGGAGTGGGAAGCAATTCACATCTACCAAGAGGCTGTTTTGCACGCGAACCGTGTGCGAGATACCGGATTTGCTGCTTTGATGAATTCGATTTTGGATGACGAGCGTGTTCATTTAACTGAACTTGAACGCATGATTTCGGAGCGTAACAACCATGGCTGATCCAATCGGAAAATGGGAAGCTCGCGGAAAGACCCCAACCTTGTTTCGTCGTTTTGATTTTGAGCGGTACGCTCAAACAAGGGACTTCATGGATGCCTTGTCCGAATTGGTGCAAGCCGATGGTGTGCATCCTCAGAACATCAATTTCAGCAGTACTTATGTCAATGTCACCCTTGACCCGACTGATTCAGGTCAAGCCAATCATTCGCTGGCCCAGCGAATTGACGCTCTTTACAAGCCGACTGGGTATTGAGATATGGCCACGCACGTTACAGCCGTAATCAACCAAAAGGGTGGTGCTGGAAAAACAACGCTGGCCATGAATTTGGCCGCTGGATTGGCCACGCGTTTCAACACTGTATTGGTTGACTTAGATCCCCAGGGCTCTGCCTTGCAGTGGGCCAGTCAGGGCACTACCCCATTTCCCGTTCCAGTCAAACAGATCCAAGGCAAATGGGACGCCGAAGGTTTGCGTCAGAGTTTTCGAGCTTTCAGACATGTGGTGCTGGACTGCCCACCTTCATTGGAAAGCCATGCCTCGATTCAAGCTTTGCGAGCCTGTGATCTGGCCCTCATACCGGTGTTACCCTCGCCAGTAGACCTTTGGGCGAGCCTGCGGCTGCCACAAGAAATTGACGAAGCACGTCGTCTTAGGCCCCAACTCAAGGCCTATTTGGTGCTGAACCAAATGGAGCCCCAAAGCGCCTTTTCTGCCGCCATGACAGAAGCTTTGGCCGACTTTGGCCTGCCCGTGTTGAAGTCCCGTATTCGGCGGCGTGCTGCATTTCGCAATGCAGCACTCGATGGCGTGTCGGTCTACCAAATGGGTGGACGTGGTTCGCCTGCCATGGCAGACATTGAAGCCATCATCAAAGAGGTCCTCACAAAATGACGAATTTGAAAGACAAACTCTCGGCAAGTTTGCGCCAAGCCAAAGAAGGTGGCCAAGCCCCTGCTAAGCCCGTCGCGAAAGCCATCAAAAAAACTCAGCCTAAGGCTTCACCAGCCTTGGCCGCGAATAAGCCCGTGACTCAACCCCAAAGCCAGCAACGACCCAAACCTACACCCAAGGCGCAGCCTATAACTACTTCGGGTTTTGGTTTTCCAGAGCGCATCTGGCCCGATTGACCCTGAGCAGGGAATACGCATGCCTAACCATACCAACCCAAGAACCTATTTGCCACGTCAGCAGGCTATGTCACGATCGGTCGCACAGCCAGATTCTTTTCTGATGCGTTCTGCTTCCTCTGCTTCTTCAGCGTCGGGGGACCCACTGGCCGAGCACCGGGTTGTGGGTGAGCCTTATTACCGCACAGTCGCTGATGAGGTCGAGCTGTACGAAGCCGCTTACTCTGTGCGCATGCCCATCATGCTCAAAGGACCCACGGGTTGCGGCAAGACACGTTTTGTGGAGTACATGGCTTGGAAGCTGAACAAGCCCTTAATCACCGTGGCTTGTAATGAAGACATGACCGCTTCCGATCTGGTGGGCAGATTTCTGCTAGACGCCAATGGCACCCATTGGCAAGATGGCCCTCTGGCCTTGGCCGCACGCCACGGCGCAATTTGCTACCTCGATGAGGTGGTGGAGGCCCGGCAAGACACCACGGTGGTGATCCACCCATTGACGGACGCCCGACGGGTGTTGCCGCTAGAGAAAAAAGGCGAGTTGCTGCAAGCGCACCCCGATTTTCAAATTGTGATCTCTTACAACCCAGGTTACCAATCGCTGATGAAGGACCTTAAGCAGTCTACCAAGCAGCGTTTTGGTGCCTTGGATTTCAGTTACCCCGAGCACGAGATTGAAGCCGAAATTGTGGCGCACGAATCCGGGGTGGGGCTTGATGTGGCGAAAAAACTCGTCCATATCGGTGAGCGTGCGCGGAACCTCAAAGGTCATGGTCTGGATGAAGGCCTGTCTACACGCATGCTGATCTACGCGGGTTCACTGATTGCCCAGGGCGTCTCTGCATTGGCCGCATGTCGGGTGGCGCTGGTTCGCCCCATCACAGACGACCCCGATATGCGCGATGCATTGGATTCGGCTGTGACCACCTATTTCTGATTCATCAGTTAGCCCCCAACCATCGAAACGCATGGCCATCCACCTTGAAGATTATCCAGAGATCCTGGAAGATTTACCCAGTGATGCTCTGGATGTGATGAGAGCTTCTTGGGGAGAGGCCGCACGGGTGTTCTCGGCCCGTGGATTGGACAATTACCTCAAGGGCGCTTTGGCCCTGCACCACCTAGGCCGGGGTGAGGAGTTGGTGGTGAGTTACATCCAGACCATGCCCGAAGTCGTTCGCTCAATCGGCGAGGGTGTTCTGAGCGATGTGATTAATTTTCTACTTGGCATGGCCTCCAAGACCTCTGGCTCGATACTGACCCTGATCGTAGGGACATCCTCCTTGGCGGCTAACCGTTTAGGCGACGAGACCCTGTTTAGAAACTATCTGAATGTTTTGTCCCTTGTTTTGACACAAGCGCCTCGCGGATTGCGTCCCATGCTTGAGAATCTGGAGCGTTTGCTTTCGCAACTCACGCTGGGCGGGTTGAGACGCTGGGTCATGTGGGGTGCACAAGCCTACAAGACAGACTTTGAAGGGCAAGCCAAGTATTTTGCTTTGCAAAGCAGCGACGCCTTGTCGGTCTTACAGCAAGAACGCAAAGGGACACTGTTTGTAGACGTGCAGCGCCGTTTGAACATTTACCTGCGGGCCATGTGGGGTCGCGATTTCTTTTTGCGCCCCACCTCTGGTGATTACGAAAGCCGCGATGGGCTCAAGCCCTACATCGAGCATTTCTGTGTTCATATTCCAGATGCCTACGATGACTATCGCCACCCCCCCGAAGGCGACAAAGCCGAAAATCTGTTGAGCGGATCTGAGGTGTATCGGGCGGCCGTCAACCATTGTGCAGCGCATCTGGTGTTTACCCGGGACCCTTTGTCGTTGCAGTCGCTCAATACGACGCAAAAGGCCATCATTGAGGTGCTGGAGGATGCTCGGGTGGAGACCCTGGCATGCCGTCAGTTCCCGAACATGCGAGAGACTTGGCTTTTGTTTCATCCACCAAGCCATTTTGTCGAGCCCCAAAGTGTGGGTGATTTGCTTAACCGATTGGCCCGTGCATTGTTGCAAGAGCAAAGCAGCGACCCACATCCTTGGATTCAAGAAGGTGTTGCTTTGTTTCAAGCCGAGTCTGACTTGTCTAGCAACCAGGTCAGTTTGAATATAGGCATTGCGTTGGCGCAGACGATGGCTGACCTGGGCCTGCCCGAGTTCAACCCGCGAACCGATGGATTACATGCACTTTACCGCGATGACAACCGAACCGTCTGGGTTTCTGAGGCTTACAACGAAGCGGCAGCTTTGCTTGCCACTTGGGCACCCAAACAGGTGCGAAAAAATGTCAACGTGATGGAGATGATCAACGAGGTCAATAACGAATACGCTGGTGATGACGCTGAAGAAATTTGGGTGCTGCCCACTGAGTTCTATCTTGACCAAGAGGGGGTGAGCATCAACTCATTGGAGGGCCGAAAGCCTGTTGCGGACCCCGTGCATTACCACGAATGGGACTATCAGATTCAACTCGAGCGCCCAAGCTGGGTGACCGTGCTCGAGCGGCACCCTCCTCTAGGCGACCTCTCGTTGATAGAGCTGATAGAGACTGAGCACAAACCGGTGATGTCAAGATTGAAGTTTCTGATTGGCTCCATGGTTCCTCAGGGCATGCAGCGGATACGCCGTGTAGAAGATGGCGATGAGCTCGATATCAATGCAGCCATACGCGCCATGATCGATATCCGCATGGGGCAGCAACCTGACAACCGAATCATGATGCGGTACAAGCGCAGTGAGCGCGACTTGGCAGTGATGGTCTTGCTCGATATGTCCGAATCCACCAATGACAAGGTCCGTGGGCAGGACTACAGCATCATGGACCTTGCCCGCGCCGCTACCGTGTTGCTATCGGATGCCATGGACCAAATTGGCGACCCTTTTGCGCTGCATGGGTTTTGCTCGGACGGCAGGCATGATGTGCATTACCACCGGATAAAAGATTTTGATCAACCGTACGATGGGCTTGTGAAAGCTCGCTTGGCCGGACTTAAAGGTTCCTATTCCACACGCATGGGCGCCGCTTTGCGCCATGCCGGGTCTCAGCTCAAGCTTCAGCCTAAGCGCAAAAAAATTCTCTTTGTGGTGACCGATGGCGAGCCAGCTGATAACGATGTGCGCGACCCTCAATACCTGCGTTTTGACACCAAACGCGCGGTGGAGGAGTTGGCTCGCGACGGCATTACGGTCTATGCCCTCAGTCTAGACGCCTATGCCGATCAGTATGTGGCGCGTATTTTTGGTGCTAAAAACTTTACTGTCATTGACCATGTGGAGCGCTTGCCGGAGAAGCTGCCCATGCTCTACATGGGCTTGACCCGATGAAGCCATCCATGAACATCAGTCTTCGTGCCTTTGTATTCATCGACTCCTTGCAAGCGCAATTGGCGTCCTATTTGGCTACCTCGTCGCAGGGTTTTTTGCCTATACCCGGAGATGCTTGTCTTTGGGTCGAGGTGGCCCCTGGCATGGCGGTTCACCAACTGTCTGACATGGCGCTCAAGCGTACCAATGTGCGCATGGGTGAGCAAGTCGTTGAGCGCTCATTCGGGTCCATGGAAATCCATTACCGTAACCAAAGCGAGGTGCTGGAAGCGGGTCGAATAATGCTGCTGCAACTCGGGGCGAAGGAGAGTGATCGGATGGCTTGCCGTATCGCATGGAGTGAAGTAATCTGTGCCATTACGCCAGACCATGCCACTTTGATCAACCGCCAGATGCGAAAGGGGTCGATGCTGCAGCCAGGCAAAAGCATGTTCATCTTGGAGACAGAGCCTGCTGGTTACATCGTATATGCCGCAAACGAAGCTGAAAAAGCTGCCAATGTCACTTTGGTGGATGTGAAGGCTTTCGGCAGTTTTGGGCGACTGACCATGATGGGCACGGAGGCGGAAGTTCAAGCTGCGGCGCAAGCTGCACACCGTGCAATTGAGCAGATCAATCGCCAGGCAAGCCATGACGCACAGGGGCCACAACAGTGATACCTAAAAAAACCACAGGAGTTCTAAGCTATGCGTTCTGATGTTTTTTCTGTGTTGATGGATCCTGCTGTTTATTCTTTCTTTTGGGTCTGATGGCTGCCGCTGTGCGATCTAATTTGGAAATGCCAGCCCAAATATCCAAGTTCATTTCCTTGTACTTGCTGATGTCAATTGGCATCAAAGGAGGCGTGGCACTGAGCGTGAGCGGCATACAGCCAGAAATCTTGACCGGCCTGGGCATTGCTTTGTTGATGGCCTTTTTAGTCCCTGCGTATACCTACCCTTTGCTTAGGCTGCGAACCGATGGTTACAACGCGGCTGCAGTGGCGGCCACCTACGGCTCTGTCAGTGCTGTGACCTTTATCGCAGTTGGACAATTTTTGGACAACCAAGGGGTGGCACACGGTGGCCACATGGCTGTGGCTCTTGTGATCATGGAGGTGCCGGCGGTCATCATGGCTGTGCTGCTGGCTGCGATGACACGTTCTATCGATGAAAAGAGAAAAGGGCGAGATTCTGCTTCGCACAACACGCACTCTGAATTTTCAATCAAGGGTATCTTGCACGAGTCGTTTACAGATGGCTCCATCGTGTTATTGATGGGTAGCCTCTTCATTGGATTTTTAGTGGGTGTCGATGGATACCAGACGGTTAAGCCTTTCACTGGAGACCTCTTCAAGGGTTTGCTGGGGTTTTTCCTGCTTGAAATGGGCATGATGGTGGGCCGACGTTTTCGCGAGATGCAGGTTATTGACCCATTCTTTTTAGGGTTCGCATTTGTGATTCCTGTGGTCAATGCTTGTTTGACTTTGGCCTTGTCACACGGGGCTGGATTGTCTGATGGCGACGCCTTGATGCTGGCGACATTGGCTGCCAGTGCCTCATATATAGTGGTTCCAGCGGTGGTCCGTGCGGCCATTCCCGAGGCCAACCCTGGTATTTATTTCACGATGGCATTGGCCCTCACTTTTCCATTTAATGTGATCATCGGCATTCCGCTGTATTTCCATTTGCTGAATTATCTTTAAGAGTGTTGCTCCGCACACTCACAACACACTGATGTAATGGAGTTCTGAACATGCGTTCTCTTGAGCCAAAGAAGCTACTGACCTTGATCACCGCGCACGCGATCAAGGGCATCGTGATTGAAAAGCTGAAATCCCGCGAGGTCGGTGGGTACACCATGGTCGATGCAACCGGTGTCGGCGCATTTGGTGTTCAGTCTGGGGCACTCGACAGTGATTCAAATGTGCTCATCTACGTGATCTTGTCGCAGGCGCGATTGAATGTTTTGCTGGCAGACTTTGACGAGCTGATGAATCGCTCTTACAGGGTCAAAGTGATCGTGACCGATGTGATGATTCTCCCCCGAAAAAAACCATCTAAATCGATTGCTGGATAGTCAAGCAACGACACCTGCGCCACGACAACCCCACATGGAAATCAACTCCACCACCAAGAAACTCTTGTTCAACACCGTGCGTGTTGACACTGTTTTGGAAGATGGCAGCCAAGGCTCGGGGACAGCTTTTGTGGTCAAGCACGACCACCAGCGGGGCAGCAACACATTTATTGTGACAAACCGACATTTGGTCGATGGGGTTCGTCAAGGTGGATTGGTCTTTACACAAAAGCGCAATGGTCAGCCCTTGCTCGGGCAACGCTTTCAACTCAATATTGATCAGTTTCCGCAGGCTTGGTTTGGTCATCCGGACCCTGCTGTCGATCTTTCAATTATCCCCATGCGTCCATTGGAGCAGGCTGCCAATTCACAGGGTGTAGAACTATACTATCAGCCGATAGACACGCGTCTGATCCCTGATGAATCTGCGACCCGTGCGCTGGACGCCCTTGAGGAGGTCTTGTTTGTGGGTTACCCAAGCGGTGTTTGGGATCAGGTCAATTTAATGCCCATTATGAGGCGGGGTACAACGGCTACCCCAATTGCTTTGAATTTTGAGGGGCGTTCTGAGTTCTTGATCGATGCCGCCGTTTACCCAGGCTCTAGCGGCAGCCCCGTGTTTGTTTACCTGCCAGAAACTTTGCGGCCAGCGCAAAGTGTCGTTAAGAAATTTTTGTTTGCGGGTGTTGTGGCGGCAGTTTTTTTTCGTGAAGAGGCCAACCGCCCTGTTGTAACGCCCGTACCACCCAACGGTCAGGGTATGGTGATGGGATCTGAAATGATTGATCTGGGCTTGGTGATCAAGTCTCAGTCAGTACTTGAGGTCATCAACGCCTATTTGGGAAAATGGCGAGAATAGCCACCAAGCCCCTACACGCATTTTTTAAAAGTCCACATGCAAGACAAAATGATTTACAGCGGGTTCAATGAAGATTCGCACGGAATGACCATGCTGGGCAGGGTTGTTCTTGATGCCTGGTTGTTTGATCTTTTGCCGCGCAGCGAAGACTGCAAAGGCTGGGACCTCAATCGCATGCAGCAACTCATGGACAAGGTCTCGCAGGCTTGGGATAAACACGGCTCCTTACCTAGCCGTTTGCCCCAGGATATTCAGCAACGCCATGCGAGTTGTACGCTTGGGCGTCTGAACGCGGTCGTGGTTTGGGCTGGAACCCCGAGCTCGGGGACGACGACTGATCTTTGCCCTGCGCTGCAAGCAACGTCAGGCAAGCTATGGCATGTGTGAACCGAATTGTTTTGCCAAATGGCTTTGTGCGTTTTCAAGTACAAAGTTACGAAAAGCCTCGGCAGCGGGTGACAGCGTTTTGGCCATCATATGCACCACATTCCATGCCCGCTCCACGGGCGTTTTTTGAACATCCAAAATGCACAGTTGCTGGGTTCTAAGCTCAAGTTCAATGGTGTGCGTCGATAAAAAGCTCAAGCCTAAGTTTGCTTTAACCGCTTGTTTGATGGCGTCATTGCTTTGTAGCTCCATGGTGAACTGCGGTTGAAATCGAGCTTGTGTGAAAAAAGCTTCCATGGCGGTTCGGGTGCCCGAACCTTGCTCGCGCACAATGAACGATTGCTGCTTCAAATCTATAGCGCGAAGCCCCTTTTCACTGGCCAAGGGGTGCTCCGGTGAGGCCACGAAAACCAAGGGGTTGGCTGCAAAAGATTCAGAGTTGGTAGACATCTCTGAAGGCGGGCGGCCCATGATGGCAATGTCGACTTCGCTGTTGTTCAACCAGTCAATCAGGTTGCGGCGGTTTCCGACTTGCAGCACCAACTCAATACCTTTTCGCTCTTCAAGAAATCGGTTCAGCAGGGCAGGAATGAAATAGGTGGCGGTATCGACCATGCCAATCATGAGTTTGCCGGTTTCAATGCGCTGTAAGCGAGCGGCGGCGTCCTCTGCGTCTTTCAGCAAAGCCAGCATCTTGCGGGCATAGACCAGCATGTATTCACCACCGGTAGTCAAAGACACTTTTCGACCCTGACGATCAAACAGGGGCATCCCTACAGCTGTTTCTAACTCCTTTATTTGCATGCTGATGGCAGGTGCAGACACATGCAAAACCTGCGCAGCTTTGGCAAAACTCAGGTGGCGGGCGACGCGTTAAATACCCGTAATTGACGAAATGTGGCGTTTTTCAATTAAGAAAAGCTGAATTGAAAGCTTAAAAATATGAATTTACTTATTATGCCAT
The DNA here is from genome assembly GCA_009927495.1 of Betaproteobacteria bacterium. Lineage (GTDB taxonomy): Bacteria > Pseudomonadota > Gammaproteobacteria > Burkholderiales > Burkholderiaceae_C > Limnohabitans. The sequence goes on along the minus strand of RFMX01000144.1, from coordinate 3,211 downwards.
CTACATAAGATACACCGTTCTTTCAACATCACGGAGTTGTGAATGACCGCTGGACGCAGGTTTACCCACATCAAAAAAGCGATTCAGCACAGTCACAGCAACCTTGCGCATCAAGGGTATTTTGGCCATCCTTGTTTTTCAAAACTTTAAGGCCCAAGCATGAGTAAATTAGAAGCGTTGATCTTCGATGTCGACGGTACTTTGGCCGACACCGAAAGCGCACACTTGGCCGCCTTCAACCACGCCTTCGCCGAGCACGGCCTTGACTGGCATTGGGACGTTACCTTATACACAGGGTTATTGAAGATTTCCGGCGGCAAAGAGCGCATGTTGTATTACTGGAATCATGTGCATCCTGACATGAAAGACATAGACGGCTCTGGCTTGCGTGACACCATAGACCACCTTCACGCTTTGAAAACAGCGTCCTATGAAGCTGCAGTGCAAGGTGGGGCTGTTCAGTTGCGCCCTGGGGTATTGGCGTTGATTGAGCAAGCACACCAACAAGGCCTGCGTTTGGCGATTGCCACCACCACCTCGCCGGTCAATATTGCGGTGCTGTTGCGCAACGCCATAGGTTCCGAATGGAAAGACTTGTTTGGGGTGATTGAAGACGCGTCAACCGCGCCCAAGAAAAAACCCCATCCACAGGTGTATGTGCAAACCTTGGCACGTCTGGGATTGCCCTCTGGCGCTTGTTTGGCTTTGGAAGACTCTTCCAATGGCTTGCGTGCGGCTGCCGCTGCAGGTCTTAAAACCATTATCACCCCCAACAATTCACGGCGCATCATGATTTTTCGGGAGCGTTGCGGGTATTGCCCAATTTAGAAGGCGTCACTGTTGAACAGTTGCATACCTTGCATGGCCAACAACAAAATTGATATCGGAGAAGACCATGCTTTTGCAACACCGCACCACCTTGACCCAGTACCTGATTGAACAGCGCAGGCGTTTTCCTGGCTCCAAGGGTGACTTCAACGCGCTGATTTTGGATGTGGCCTTGGCTTGTAAAGCCATTGCTCGTGCTGTGGCCATGGGCGAGCTGGGCGGCTTGTATGGCGAGCATGCGGCCGAGGCTGGTGGTGCCATCAATGTGCAAGGCGAAACCCAAAAGAAATTGGATGTGTTGAGCAACGAATTGTTCATTCGCATGAACGAGTGGGGCGGGCATTTGGCAGGCATGGCTTCTGAAGAGATGACTGATCCCTACCAAATCCCTGCCAACCATCCCCGTGGCAAGTACATGCTGGTATTTGATCCTTTGGATGGCTCGAGCAACATTGATGTGAACGTGTCGGTAGGTAGTATTTTTTCTGTTTTGCGTGCGCCACAAGATGCTATTGACAGCGGCCGTGACTTAACAGAAAAAGATTTTTTACAAACGGGTGCCACCCAAGTCGCTGCAGGCTATGCCTTGTATGGCCCGACCACCATGCTGGTGTTGACGGTGGGCAATGGCGTTACCGCCTTCACCTTGGATCCAAATTTAGGCGAATTCATGCTGACTCACTCGGCATTGAAAGTGCCAGAAGACACACAGGAATTTGCCATCAACGCCTCCAACAGCCGTTTTTGGGAGCCGCCCATCAAGCGCTATGTGGACGAATGCTTGGCCGGTAAATCTGGGCCACGCGCCAAAGATTTCAACATGCGTTGGATTGCCTCCATGGTGGCCGAGGCGCACCGAATCCTGATGCGCGGCGGCGTGTTCATGTACCCACGTGACAACAAGGACCCCAGCAAGGCTGGGCGCTTGCGTTTGCTGTACGAGGCTAACCCGATTGGCATGATCATGGAACAAGCGGGGGGTCGCGCCAGCACAGGCCGTGAACCCATGTTGTCGGTCTCGCCCAGTGGGCTACACCAACGTATTGGCCTGGTATTTGGTTCTAAAAACGAAGTCGAACGCATTGAGCGCTACCACACTGAGCCTGCGCCGCGTGAAATCGACAACCCTTTGTTCGCCGAACGCACCTTGTTTCGCGATTGATTTATTTTGAAAGCCTGAGCCATGTCTGTTAAACACCCCATCATCGCCATCACCGGTTCATCAGGTGCGGGTACCACCTCGGTCACTCGCACCTTTGAGAATATTTTCCGACGTGAAAAGGTAAGTGCCGCCATCATCGAAGGCGACAGTTTTCACCGCTACGACCGATTAGAGATGCGCAAGAAAGCTGCCGATGCTGAAAAGCAAGGCGATAAAAATTTCAGCCACTTTGGACCCACCACCAATTTGTTTTCCGAGCTTGAAACCTTGTTTCGCTCTTATGGCGAAACTGGCACAGGTAAGCGCCGCAAATACCTGCACGATAACGAAGAGGCAGCGCCCTACAAACAAGAGCCTGGCACGTTCACGCCTTGGGAAGACGTGCCCAGTGGCACCGATTTGCTGTTTTATGAAGGCCTGCATGGCGCAGTGGTCACGCCTGAGGTCAATATTGCCAAGCATCCCGATTTGCTGATTGGTGTGGTGCCCGTCATCAACTTGGAATGGATTCAAAAACTCTGGCGTGACAAGTCCAAGCGTGGCTACTCCACCGAAGCCGTGACCGACACCATTCTGCGCCGCATGCCTGACTATGTGAACTACATCTGCCCGCAGTTCGCCCACACCCATGTGAACTTCCAGCGTGTGCCTTGTGTCGACACGTCCAACCCGTTCATTGCGCGTGAAATTCCTGCGCCTGACGAGAGCTTTGTGGTGATTCGCTTTGCTAACCCCAAGGGCATCGACTTCCCTTACTTGCTCAACATGATCCACGACTCCTTCATGTCACGTGCCAACACCGTGGTGGTGCCTGGCGGCAAGATGGAACTGGCGATGCAACTCATCTTTACGCCCTTTGTGTGGCGCATGATGGAACGCAAGAAAAAGGCCTGAAGGCCACACCCCCTTTATTTAACTGGAGAATTTCATGGCTCTCGTATCCCTGCGCCAAGTGTTAGACCATGCTGCCGAGCATGGCTATGGCATACCTGCATTCAACGTCAACAACCTCGAACAAGTGCAAGCCATCATGGAAGCCGCGCAAGAGACCAACAGTCCTGTGATCTTGCAAGCCTCTGCAGGTGCGCGCAAATACGCAGGCGAAGCCTATTTGCGTCATTTGGTGTTGGCTGCCATCGAAACCCATCCTGATATTCCAGTCGTGATGCACCAAGACCATGGTGTCTCACCTGCTGTGTGTCAGCAGTCCATTCGCTCAGG
>RFMX01000250.1 GCA_009927495.1 Betaproteobacteria bacterium | reverse complement strand
TCCTTGGGTGAATTCAATTTAGAGGGCATCCCCCCTGCCGCCCGTGGCACACCACAAATCGAGGTGAGCTTTGACATCGATGCCAACGGCATTTTGCACGTGGGCGCCAAAGACAAGGCCACTGGCAAAGAAAACAAAATCACCATCAAGGCCAACTCGGGCTTGTCAGAAGCAGAGATTCAGCAAATGGTGAAAGACGCCGAACTCAACGCTGAGGAAGACAAGAAAAAGCTTGAAATGGTGCAAGCGCGTAACAATGCAGAAGCCTCTGTCCACAGCGTCAAGAAGAGCTTGGTCGACCATGCCGACAAAGTCGAAGCTGGCGACAAAGAAAAAATTGAAGCGGCGGTGAAAGAAGTCGAAGAGGCTTTGAAAGGCGACGACAAAGACCACATCCTCGCCAAAACCGAAGCCTTGATGACGGTGGCGCAAAAACTCGGCGAGATGGTCTATGCGGATATGCAAGCGCAACAGCAAGCCGCTGCCGCAGGCGCAGCCCCTGACGCTGGCAAAAAACCTGACGACGACAATGTGGTCGATGCCGAAGTCAAGGAAGTGAAAAAAGGCTGAACTTCCTCCCTCCATCGCGCCGCGCATCGCCTGAGAGGGCTGCGCGGCGTTGGTACATTCAACACCCTTAGATACAACCATGGCTACCAAACGCGACTTTTACGACATATTGGGTGTACCCAAGAACGCCACAGACGACGAGATCAAAAAGTCGTACCGCAAGCTGGCGATGAAATACCACCCTGACCGCAACCAAGGCGATGCAACAGCTGAGGTGAAGTTCAAAGAAGCCAAAGAAGCCTATGAGATGCTTTCTGACGCTGAGAAGCGTGCTGCCTATGACCAGTTTGGGCATGCTGGTGTAGACCCCAATATGCGCGGCGGCCCAGGCGGCGCAGCTGGTTTTGGCGGCTTTGGCGAGTCCTTTGGCGACATCTTTGGCGACATTTTTGGCCAAACACGCAGGCAGCAAGGTGCGGGTGGCAAGCAAGTCTTTCGTGGAAACGACCTCAGCTATGCCATGGACATCACCCTAGAGGAAGCAGCGTTCGGCAAAGAATCCCAAATTCGCATACCCAGCTATGAGGAATGCACCACCTGTAGCGGTACCGGTGCCAAGCCAGGCACTTCCGTCAAAACCTGCGGCACCTGCCAAGGCCAAGGCGTGGTGCAAATGCGCCAAGGCTTTTTCAGCGTTCAACAAACCTGCCCGCATTGCCGGGGCAGCGGAAAAACCATCACCGACCCCTGCACCCCATGTCACGGCCAAGGCAAAGTCAAAAAACAAAAAACCTTGGAAATCAAAATCCCAGCGGGAATTGATGACGGTATGCGCATCCGCAGCAGCGGTAACGGCGAGCCGGGCACCAATGGCGGTCCACCCGGTGACTTGTTCATCGAAATCCGTTTGCAAAAACACGATGTGTTTCAACGTGATGGTGACGATTTGCACTGCGCTGTGCCCATCAGTTTCACCACTGCCGCTCTGGGCGGAGAAATTGCAGTACCCACGTTGGGTGGCGAGGCAGCCATCGATTTACCTGAAGGCACCCAAACGGGTAAGCAGTTCAGGCTGCGTGGCAAAGGCATCAAGGGCGTGCGCTCAAGCTTCCCCGGCGATTTGTACTGCCACATCACGGTAGAAACACCCGTGAAGCTGTCTGAGCACCAACGCAAACTTCTTAAGGACCTTGACGAGTCTTTGAAAAAAGGCGGGATAAGCACAAGCCTTCCGAAGCTGGCTGGGCTGACAAGTTAAAGAACTTGTTCAGCTAAGGTTTGCAGTCCTGAAAACTGGGCTCGCCACGTTGCCAGCACTGACCGGCAGCATGGCGAGAGGGGTGTGGCGTAGCGTTCTTGTCAATCCGTGCCACGTGAATACGTGCTTGACGTACCCCCTGTTTATCAACAGCCAACTGCAGCGCCCAGCCTGTGGTGTTCTCCAAACTGCTGTAGCCATCAAACACAAAATTGCCTAAGCTGTAGACGATGGGTCGGCCTTGGTAGAACTCGGTGTTTTGGGTCACATGCGGGTGGCTGCCCACCACCGCATCAGCACCCGCATCAATCATCAATCTGGCCAAGCGTTGTTGGCGAGTGGTCGCATAAGGCTCATCTTCAACACCCCAATGCATGAAGGGAATCACCACATCCGCTTGGTGAATTAGACGTGCAGCTTTGATGTCGGCAACCACTTGCTCATCGTCGCTCCATGCAGAACCAGGCCTGTCCACATCTGCTTCAAAGCTGCGGGGGAAAAATTCGTTGTAGCCCAAAACAGCGATGGTGATGCCTTGGCGCTTGAACAGCATGGGCGTGTGTGCTTGCTGCAAATCACGTCCGCCGCCGAAATATGGCATTTTGGCTTTGTCTAAAAAATCCAGCATTTGACCAAATGCTGCAGGACCAAAATCGCCGGTATGGTTGTTGGCTAAAGAAACGGCATCGAAGTGCTTCTTAATCAAAGGCAGCACCCGAGGATGGGCTCTGAAGGTAAAGGGTTTGTCCTCGGCTTTGCCAATGGTAGAAATCACACATTCCAAGTTGCCAATACGAATATCGCTTTGGTTAAGAATGGGGGCAAAGGGCTCAAAAGGGTTGTGACCCTGTGCGATACGCTTGCCAGGCAATCCAGCCAACATCAAGTCGCCAACAAACACCATAGACACATCTGCGGTTTGCGCCAAAGCATTGACGCCGAATAGCCAAGCAACCACGGCTGTCGATATCCATTTCGAGATGAAGCGTCGATTCATGGCGCGTCCATCACAGAGCATTCATAACTGAGCTCACGTCCCAAATCGGGGGAATAAATCTGATGCCTCCCCGTCAAGCTTTGGCTTTGGGTAAACGGTGGCAGATAAGTAGCTTGCTGAAGAATAAGTGCTTGCCCAGCGGAGCGGTAAGAGACTGTGATTTTGATGTGCTCGATGTGATCGCCACCAAGGCTTAAGATGGCCTTGAACCTGAAGCGTTCTAGATCGATGGGCTTGGCGGTGTAAGGGTGAGTTGTGGGTGCAAAAACAAATGCGTGGTCCTCACCACCCGCAAACAGTTGGCAATGCAAGCGAAGTTGCTGGTTGGATGCAAAGCTTGCCGTCGCTGACAAAAACAAACCCACCGCAATGCAAGACCGCATCCATAAAAAAAGGTGGCTTGACATGAAGGGCAGCTTTGGGCTTAGGCTGGTGTTGACACTTCATTCATACGCATTTGTACATGCGCCATCGACTCTTGGATTTGATCAATAAGGATAAGGCAGACATCACCAGGTTGAAGTTTTTCCAACGCACGGTCAATGGCTTTGAACTCACCATACACGTCTTCAATAGTTGTGACACGGGTCGCGCCTTGTAAACCCTCACGCAGCAAAGCAATGACCTCTCCGTCAGAACGTCCACGCTGACAAGCGTCTTCGAAAAGAATGGCATCGTCAAAAGCGTGGCCAATATTGCGAGTCAGGGCTCGCAAATCTTCGTCTCGCCTATCACCCGTGCCGCATATCACCACACTGCGGCGATTGGCCGGAAAAATATTGATAGCTTCAACAATGGCTTTCACCGCATCGGCGTTATGACCAAAATCGACAATAACTTTGGCCTGCTTGTAATCAAAGACATTGAAACGCCCAGGAACGCTTTGGGCATCACTGACAAAATGACTCAACGCCTCACACATACCTTCCCAGCTCAGCTTCAAGGCCCAGCCAGCTGCAATGGCAGCCATCACATTGGCGACTTGAAAACGCAAAGCGCCGTTATGGGTAATGGGGACTTGCGCTAAAGGAATGTGCATCTCGAATTTACCCTCGGCAGCAACGATATGGTCGCCTTCCACAAAAACTACGCGCTTGCCTTGCGCACGGTGCGTCGCCAGTACAGGTGCTTTGGCATCATAGGCAAAAAAGGTGACAGCACTGGGGCAGTGGGCAGCCATGGCCACGACCAAAGGGTCCTCAGCATTGAGAACAGCCATGCCAGATGGGTCCACGTTGCGAACAATAACCCTCTTGAGAACAGCCAAATCCTCAACGGTTGAGATGTAGTTCAAGCCAAGGTGGTCGCCACTGCCAATATTGGTGACCACAGCCACTTGGCAGCGGTCAAACGCCAAGCCTTCACGCAAGATACCGCCACGGGCAGTTTCCAGTACCGCCGCGTCGACATTGGGGTGCATCAAGACGCGCAACGCACTTTGCGGGCCAGCACAATCGCCAGAATCAAACTGGTAGCCATTGGCATACACACCATCGGTGTTGGCAATGCCCATGCGAAGGCCACTGGAGGCAAGCAAATGAGAAATCAACCGAACAGTGGTGGTTTTGCCATTGGTACCGGTGACGGCAACCACTGGTATACGAGCGTTTTCACCATCAGGGAACATCTGCTCAATAACTGCCTTGCCTACATCGCGCCCTTTGCCAAAGGAGGGGCTCAGGTGCATTCGCAGGCCAGGGGCGGCATTGACTTCGATGATGCCGCCGTTTTGCTCTTCCAAGGGGCGCAAAATGGTTTCGCAAACAATGTCTACACCGCAGATATCCAAGCCCACCATTTGGGCTGCCAAGACTGCGCTGGCAGCGACTTCAGGATGCACGTCGTCGGTGACATCGGTGGCAGATCCTCCGGTAGACAAATTGGCGTTGTTGCGCATGATGACGCGCATACCTTTGGGCGGAACACTGCTTTCATCCAGGTTTTGTTCTTGCAAGCAAGCTACCGCTACTTCATCGATACGAATTCGCGTTAAAGGGTAAGAGTGCCCTTCCCCGCGCAAGGGGTCAGCGTTAACGATATCGACCAATTGACGGACAGTGTGTTTGCCGTCTCCAACCACAAGTGCGGGCTCACGCCGAGCGGCCGCCACCAGTTTGTCACCAATCACCAGCAAACGGTAATCGCTGCCAGGCAAATACCGCTCGACCATGATGTCTTCACGGTAACGCAAAGCAATTTTGTAAGCAGCATCCAACTCTTCGCGGGTTTTGACATTGACAGCCACGCCCTTGCCTTGGTTACCGTCTTGCGGCTTGACCACCACGGGTAGACCAATTTCTTGGGCCACTGCCCAAGCGTCATCCACATCTTTGACAGGGCGGCCTTCGGGCACAGGCAAGCCCGCCATTCGGAACAGTTTTTTGGTTAACTCTTTGTCTTGCGCGATGGATTCGGCTATGGCGCTGCTGGCATCGGTTTCTGCAGCTTGAATACGCCGCTGTTTGCTGCCCCACCCGAGTTGCACCAAACTGCCTTCGGTCAACCGGATAAAAGGAATATTTCTGCTCAGTCCCGCATTGACAATCGACGCGGTCGATGGACCTAGGCGCAGGTCTTCATCAACTTCACGCAACTGTGCAATGACTTTGGCGAGGGGAAAATCGGTGTTATTCAATGCAGCTTGTAACAAGTCTTGGGCGTGACCAATGGCCAAGCGACCCACCTGCTCTACCGTGTACTGAACCACCACTTGATACAAACCATCATTTGGCGTGGCTGTGGTGCGGCTAAAGGTAACAGGGCAACCCGCTTCAATTTGCAATGAAAGCGTCGCTTCTTCTAAAGCATGGGCAAAGGTATAGACGGACTCAGATGTGCTGTTGTAAATGCTGTAGATGGAAGGGAATAAATGCCTTAGTCGCTTAGAAAAGTCAGGCACGCTGATCCGCAAATCGATGCTTTGCTGTGTATCGCATTGCACCAACGCTTCAACAGAGGTGTGTTTAGACCAGAGGTTGGGGCCACGCAGGGCCCGCGTTCGTGTGACTTCTATCACTGGCTACTCCCCTTGGTTGACACGGGTTGGTTAGCATTTTTTTGCGAAAAGCTTTTCAAGCCAGCCCTGATGAGATCGGTGGGTATATCCAAAGTCTGGGCAACCGCGACAGCTGCACACAAGGTGGACAAACTGATACCTCCTTGTTGCATCAGCAGCTGTATGGGCAGGGCATCGGTTCGCAACATACTGACCTCTTTGGCGCCATGGGCAAAGAAAATTTGCTGGTCACGGTAGAACACCACACGCTGCGATTTTTCACGCGCAGCTGCAATGACGGGATGGTTGTCTTCATGGCTGTAGAAAAAAACATCGCCATCGCTGAGCTCTTCAAAAGATACAGCCACTTCATCACAGGCATTGAGTACCGCCACACCTTCAGGCAAAACGACATCGACTTGGTTGCGCATGACATTTCGCATTTGCTCGGGTGTTCGAATATCGTGAACCTCAAGTCCAACAGGTTCCGGCACACCTGTGACGACGCCCACCAAACACCGGTCGTAGGCCAAGCCTTCATCCATCAATTGCATTCCTGAACTTTCAAAAACAGCCGCATCCAAAACGCGGTTGATCAGCAAACGCTGTCCAAGCTCAAAGGAACGGGCATCTTTGCTGACAACACGTCGCTGATCAAGGTACAGGCCATCTGCACAAGCCAAGCCCGTGTGCTTGCCACTGAGCTCAAACAACCAAGCAATGATTTTGGAGAGTTCGGTGGCTTGGTGACTGCCCATCACGCCCACAATGGGGATGCGCCCTGAGTCTGAAGACTCAAACAACTGGTCCACAATGGCTTGCCCCACGGGCCTAGGCTTTCCAACCACAGGCTTCAAATGCATCAGCAGACCAGGCCCTGCATTGACCTCGACCACTGCGCCATGAACCTCTAGCAAAGGCCGAGACACATCAGGCGTGACCAAATCGATGCCAGCAATATCTAAGCCCACCACTTTGGCGGCAAGAATGGCCATGTCGGCCACTTGGGGATGAACATCATCGGTGACATCGTTGGCCATATTGCCAGTGCGCTGAACAATAATGACCGTACCCTTGTCAGGCACGCTGTGTACTTCGAAGCCTTGTTTTTGGATTTCCAAAACAATATTACCCTGCTCAGACAAAATGATTTTCTCTAGAGGAAATTCTTCTTCCAAGCCACGGCGTGGGTCGGTATTGACTTGAGAGTCGATGAGTTGTTCCACAGTCGAAACACCGTCACCGACGACTTGCACGGTTTCGCCTCGGGAAGCTGCCACGACCTTGTTTCCGACCACCAACAAACGATGCTCTTCACCCACAATGAATTGTTCAACAATGACTTCGTTGTTTTCTTCTTCACGCAAAGCAATATCAAAAGCAGCATGAACTTCGGCTTGGGTTTTCAAATCGAGGGATACGCCACGGCCGTGGTTGGCATCAATCGGTTTGAGCACCACGGGCAAGCCTATGTCTTGCGCCACAGACCAAGCCTCCTCGGCTGTGGTCACCGTTCGACCTTGGGGTACAGGCACGCCGCACTGCGTAAGCAAACGCTTGGTGAGGTCTTTGTCGCTGGAAATATGTTCTGCAATCGCACTGGTTTTGTCTGTCTCAGCGGTCCAAATACGCCGCTGACGCGAGCCATAACCCAGTTGCACCAAATTACCAGAGGTAAGACGGATAGAGGGAATACGTCGCTCGGTGGCAGCGTCCACGATGCAAGCCGTGCTGGGTCCCAAACACAAGCGGTCTACCATGTCTTTGAGTTTTTTTACCGTGGCCTTGGCGTCAAAAGGTTTGTTGTTGATGGCTGCCATGACCAAGTTACGGGCGTCAACCAAACTTTCCAAACCAATTTCTTCTTGCCTTGCCCTGAAAACCACTTTGTAGACGCCACTGGTACTGGTTTCTCTGGCCTTGCCAAAACTCACTTGCATACCCGCCAAAGTTTGCAACTCGATGGCCACATGTTCAATGATGTGAGCAGGCCATGTACCGTCCCGCAGACGCCAAACAAAACCACCCACCTCGCCCACACTGCAATGGTGCTGCTGCAAACTGGGTAACCATTCAATCAATCTATCGACAAAACCAGGTATGGTGTTAGAGGGAAATTTTTCTAACTCACCAATATCCAACCAAGCTTCAACTGCTGAGCGGTAAGTCCAAAAATTAGGGCCACGTAAAAAACGCTGTTGAAGAATTTGAATATCGTCAAATGTCATAATCTAGGCCTTGTAATTATTTAGCGTTTATTTATAGAAAATCGGATGACCGACTACAGATTTCAGCGGGGAGTGCATGGCTTGTCAGAGGATTGGCGGGCTAGAGTGCAAGAAAAGATTCCCGCACTCACCAACGTGCTGGGGTGGTTAGAGGTTGACCTCGATGCCCGATTATATTTCGCAAAGTCCTTGCTTCTGCTCTGTGCTGACCGGCTTTTTGTCCTCGAACCCGACGAACAATACCAATGGCAGGTGCGTGAATGGCCGCTGAAGCCAGACTTGCAAATGACTCTGAGGGACTATGCCGGCGTGGGCACATTAGAGCTACATAGCCTCACCCATAGCATGGGGACGTGGCGTTTCACGCTGGGGCGCAATGAGCAAGCACAGGTTTTCACCGAAGCATTCGCTGCCCGATTGAAACCAGCATCACCCGCAGAACACGAAACCATCACGCACCAACCAGCAGATGCTTTGCAGCAAGACGAGCATGCACCCTTACAAGGTAACTGGGGCTTGCTGCGCTTATGGCGATTTGCCGAGCCCTACAAAGGGCAGTTGCTCTTGGGTTTTGTCTTGACCTTGGCGTCTACTGCCGCCACCTTGGTCCCCCCCTACTTGACCATGCCCTTGATGGACGATGTGCTGATTCCTTTTCAAAATGGACAGCAAATCGATATTGAATTGGTCACGTTGTACTTGTCAGGTTTACTGGGCGCGTCGCTTGTTGCATGGGGACTTGGTTGGTACAAAACCTATGTGCTGGCACTGGCGTCTGAGCGCATTGGTGCGGATCTGCGGTCCACCGCCTATGAACACCTGTTGCGACTGTCTTTAGAGTATTTCGGTGGGCGAAGAACCGGTGACTTGATGACCCGCATAGGTAGCGAGACCGATCGCTTGTGCATCTTTTTGTCAGTGCATTTTTTGGATTTCGCTACCGACGTGCTGATGATTTTGATGACTGCAGTCATTTTGTTCAGCATTGACCCTTGGTTGGCCTGCGCCACCTTGCTACCACTGCCGTTTATTGGCTGGTTGATTCAAAATGTCCGAGACAGATTGCGCAATGGCTTTGAAAAAATTGACCGCGTGTGGTCAGAATTGACCAACGTCTTGGCTGACACCATTCCAGGCATTCGCGTGGTCAAAGCCTTTGCGCAAGAGAAGCGTGAAGCCTCACGTTTTCGCTCAGCCAATAAGCACAATTTGGCGGTCAATGACAAAGTGAATTTTTTGTGGTCGCTGTTTTCGCCAACGGTGACTTTGGCAACTGAAATAGGTCTGTTGGTCGTATGGGCGTTTGGCATCTGGCAGGTAGCCAACCATCAAGTAACGGTCGGTGTGTTGACTGCTTTTTTGGCGTACAGCAGCCGTTTTTATGCGCGTCTAGACTCCATGAGTCGAATTGTGTCGCATACCCAAAAAGCCATCGCTGGTACCAAGCGTATTTTTGAAATTTTGGACCATGTCTCCAGCGTCCCCGAACCTGTCAATCCCCAACCCATGCCCAAAATTGAAGGGCGTATCCAAATTGATGACATCGGGTTTCGCTATGGCAACCGCGCTGTGATTCGCGGCTTGAGTTTGGATATTGCCCCTGGGGAAATGATTGGCTTGGTCGGCCAAAGCGGCTCGGGCAAAAGTACCATGGTGAATTTGATTTGCCGCTTCTATGACGTCAGCGAAGGTGCGATTCGCATAGACGGCACAGACATTCGAGACTTGCGCGTCAGCGATTACCGACAACACATTGGCTTGGTCTTGCAAGAACCGTTTTTGTTCTTTGGCACGATTGCCGACAACATCGCTTATGGCAAGCCTCAAGCCAGTCGCAGCGACATTGTGGCTGCAGCTCGGGCCGCACATGCGCATGAGTTCATCTTGCGCCTGCCTCAAGGCTATGACTCTTTGGTGGGCGAACGCGGTCAAGCTTTGTCGGGTGGTGAACGCCAACGCATATCCATTGCCAGAGCGCTGTTGATTGACCCGCGCATCCTCATCATGGATGAAGCCACGTCCTCGGTGGACACCGAAACTGAACAAGAAATTCAAAAAGCCTTGGACAACTTGGTGCGTGGCAGGACCACCATTGCCATTGCCCACAGACTGTCGACTTTGCGCCGTGCCGATCGATTGGTGGTGATGGAGCATGGTCAGTTGGTAGAGCAAGGGCAACATCAGGAATTACTTGACAGGCAAGGGGCTTATTGGCGCTTGTATGAAGCCCAAGCCAGACGCGCAGAAGCCGAGCAAGGACTGGTTTCTGTCAGCGACGCCCGCGAGGTACGCACATGAGCCTACTCACCCACTTAATCAAAGACCAGCGCGGACTGTTGCAAGCCACTCTCGCAGATGGTTCGGTTCACGACAGTGTGACGGTGGTTCGGGCCTTTCCCATTCGTGCGCCTGAAGAGTCGATCTCGGTGATTGACCATGAAGGCCACGAGTTGTGCTGGATAGAGCATGTATCAGCGTTAAACGAAACAGTGCGTGAAGCCGTGGTCAGCGCCTTGCAAGCACGTGAGTTCATGCCTGAAATTTTGAGCGTAGAGCGGGTCAGCTCATTTGCCACGCCATCGGTGTGGACGGTACAAACCAACCGCGGCAAATGTGACTTCACCTTGAAAGGCGAAGAAGATATTCGA
>RFMX01000455.1 GCA_009927495.1 Betaproteobacteria bacterium | reverse complement strand
CTGCTTTGAGCGTTGCTTCGGCAGAGGCCAACCAATGGTCTACCGCGAAATACGATATCAGCAACCCTGCAGCGCTGCGCAGGCTGATCTCGGGGGGCGCACAGCTGAGGCGCTTCTCCCCCGAACTGCTCAACGCTTGTTTCAAAGCGGCCAATGAGTTCTATACCGAACTCAACGACACCAACCCCGCTTTCAAGAAAATCTACACCCCTTGGTCTAAGTTTCGCGACGAGCATGTGTTGTGGTCGCAGTTTTGCGAAATGCCCTTCGACTCCTTCATGGCCAGCATCCGCAAAACCTAAGGAACTCGGTGGTGCCAATAGCGGCGCTGCACTTCTCTTTCGCAAACCACTTGTGTGGGCGAGTCGCTGCGCCAATGCATCGCACCGCAATGCGGTGAGTCCCACACGTGTATGCCTTTGTCTGCATAGCGCTGCATCACTTCGGGTGCGGGGTGGCCGTAGCGGTTGCGGTAACCCGCTTGAACCCAAGCGATACGGGGTTGAACTGCATCTAAAAATGCGTATGTAGACGATGTTTTGCTGCCGTGGTGCGGCACCAGCAAGACATCCGAACGCAAGCTCTCCCCCATGCGATCAACCAATGTCTTTTCTTGCAATGCCTCGATATCGGCAGCCAGCAGCACGGTTTGCCCTTGGGCGTGTATGCGCAGCACGCAACTGCGGGCGTTGGGTGACAAGAGCTTGTCATAGTCCGAGGGCAAGGGATGCAGCACCGTAAAAGCTACCCCATCCCATTGCCACGACTGACCCGCTTCGCAGCGTTTCATAGGCAAGCGGTGACCTAGCCAGTGTTCAGTGGTGATGGAACTCAACACCTTGGCTTGGGGCTGTGCTTGATGCACAGCGACGGCGCCACCCGTGTGGTCAGCGTCTTGGTGGCTTAAGACCAGTACATTCAGGCGCTCGCCCATGCGTTGCAACAAGGGGAGCCATACCCGCTCACCTGCATCGCTGTCGCTGCCATAGCGTGGACCTGCATCAAACAACAGGCTGTGGTGTGCGGTGCGAACCAAAACTGCATTACCTTGACCCACATCGGCCGCCAGCAATTCAACACTGCCCATCGAAGGGCGAGTTGGCGGCCAACACAGCGAAGGCATGAGCAGCAACAAGCCCAGCCACCGAGGCAAGCCACCCCAGCGCCAAGCCCACAAGGCAGCGCCTAGCAAGCCTGCTACGGCAACCCACCAAGGCGGTGCAGCGCTGTGCCAAACCGCCCATGGTAAATGCGCCAACGGCTCTAAAACGGAGTGAAATACCTGAGCAGCCCAGGCGCTGGCCTGCCAGAGTGGGGACCAAAGCAAACCTGCAAAGGCCAAAGGCGTGACCACCCAAGTGACCCAGGGGATGGCCAATAAATTAGCGAACAAGCCCACCAAGGACACTTGCTGAAACAACACCATGCCCAAAGGAGCCAGACATACGGTAAGTCGCCACTGCTCTTGAACCAAGTACCAAGCATAGTGACCCAGCCTTGGTGTGTTGGAGCTTGGTTGTGCCATGAAAAGCATGCCCACCGCGACAAAGCTCAACCAAAACCCTGCTTGCATCAAAGCCCAAGGGTCGATGAGTAACACCACCACCATGGCCAACAACCATTGGGTATGCAAGGGCCAACGCAGGGCTTGGTAATGCAGCACACAGACTGTCGCCAACATGGCGACGGTTCTTTGCGATGGCACACCCCAACCGCTGAAGACCGCATACAAAGTGGCAAGCAACAAACCACCCAGTTGCGCTGCATGGGGAGCCGGCAACCCTAAACACCAAGAGCGGCCCCAACGATCGCTGTAGCGCCAAAGCCGTTGTATCAACCAACGCGCTACCCATGCCCACAAGGTGATGTGCAAGCCCGAAATGCTCATCAAATGTGCCACGCCAGTGGCGCGAAACACGTCCCAATCAGCCCTGTCCAGACCTGACTGATCGCCCACCAGCAAGGCCGAAACCATCGCAGCCCAACGAGGGTCACCCACACTTTGCTGAATGCCGTCGCGGGCCCACTGCCGCCAATGCACCATGGCCCATGCGCTGGTCTGCCCCAGCAACACTGCTTGGGGGGTGCGCGTACCGGTTCGCACAGCTGCTGAGGCATGAATGCCTTGCTGCCAAAACCACAGTTCCAAGTCAAACCCGCCTGGGTTGACCAAGCCGTGGGGTTGTTTTAATCGAAGCGGAAATCGCCAGACCTGTCCTGCACGGACCATGGGCAAGTCATGCGGTTCAGATCTGTCGTTGGCATACCAACCCAGTTGCAACAACTCGGGGATGTCTACCTTGACCGTGCTGCCTTGGCGAACTGCTTGCGAGACTTCAAAGCGAAAACGCCAACCATCGGCATGGCGTTGCGGCAGACTCACCACAGTACCAAGCACCTCGAGGTCTAAGCCTTGTAGCTCGGGGGGCAAAGCGTTTTGCTGATACGCAATTGCTCGCCACCCCACGCTGGCATAAGCTAAAGCGGCCACGGTACCCATGGCACTGACAAGGCAAATACACAGCCCTGCAAAGCTTAGAAATGGGGAATGAGAGGCCCGACGCCAAGCCTTGTGAGCGGCCCAGCACAGCAAACCCGCACACAACACGGGCCAGAGATAGCGCCAAGTGCTTTCCAGCTCCGTTTGAAACAATTGCAAAGCATTGCCCAAGACCCATGCCAGCAGCAAGGGACTGAGCCATGACAGCCAAGAGATGGGGGGATGCAGTTCGGGGTCCCTTCAAACGGCTTTGCACCACGCAAAGCGTTGAAGAGATAGTTACTCAGCCGAGGCGGTTTGGGTGGGAGCACAAATCTGTTTTTTCAGAAGTGCGATGTGCGTTCCAGGTCGAATAGCGGTGTCATTGGGACGCCAATCAGGTTTGTCCACGGTGGATATTTCCTTCCCCTTGCCATTGGGAAGCGTGTAAATGCTTTCTGACAATTTCAAAAAACTATCAGTCCTGCAGTTGATACGGTAGCGGGTTAGGATAGATTGAAAGTCGCTGCCATTGCCAAGTTTGGTGGGGCTGGTCAAGTTGGTAATGGCCCAAACCAGACGCGACACATGGACAACTTGCACCGACTCCTTGTCCCAACCATAGAACACCTCTTCGTCCTTGGTCAATTCGCCCCATTCGGCATGCGCCAAGGGACTGAGCAACACAACAGCGATGCAAGCTAAGCGGGACAGTGAAAATGTCTTCATACGCAGCAGATCGACCTGACCAAACATAACTTGAGTCCAAGATTGCAATGGTTTGTTTGTCATTTCTGCACTTTACACTCAGAGCTAACTTGTTTTTCAGGAGACCCCATGGATATTTACCAGCGCCTCAAAGACCTGCATATCACCCTGCCTCCATTGACCGCGCCGGTCGCGGCCTATGTTTCCTTTGTACAAACAGGAAATTTGGTGTTTGTCAGCGGCCATATTGCTAAGCAAGACGGCAACCCTTGGGTGGGACAGTTGGGCACCAATATGGACACGGCCTTGGGTCAAATTGCAGCCAGATCCGTTGCCATCGACTTGTTAGGCACCTTGCACGTGGCCACCGGTGGCGACCTACACCGCATCAAGCGCATCGTCAAAGTGATGAGCTTGGTCAACTCCAGTCCCGAATTCACCGAACACCACTTGGTGACCAATGGTTGTTCTGAGCTTTTAGGCCAGGTGTTGGGCGAAGCCGGCACCCATGCCCGCAGCGCTTTTGGCGTTGCGCAGTTACCGCGTGGTGCCTGCGTTGAAATCGAGCTTATCGC
>RFMX01000441.1 GCA_009927495.1 Betaproteobacteria bacterium | reverse complement strand
GCTGATCGAGCGCTTCAAACTCTCTGAGCGCCAAGCCGACGATATTTTGGACATCCGCTTGCGCCAATTGGCGCGGTTGGAAGCCATCAAGATTGAGCAAGAACTCAAAGAGTTGCGCGAAGAGCAAGGCCGTTTAGAAGACATTTTGGGCAGCGCCACCTCGCTGCGCCGCTTGATGGTGAAAGAAATTGAGGCCGACGCCAAAACCTTTGCCGACCCGCGCCGCACGCTGATTCAAGCCGAGAAAAAAGCCGTGGCGGAAGTTAAGGTGATTGACGAGCCCGTCACCGTGGTGGTGTCGGCCAAAGGTTGGGTGCGTGCGCGGACCGGCCACGGCCATGACCCACTGGGCTTTACCTTCAAGGCCGGTGACGAGTTGTACGACACCTTTGAGTGCCGCACCGTGGACCAACTGATCGCCTTTGGCTCCAACGGTCGGGTGTATTCGGTGCCTGTCGCCTCCTTGCCTGGCGCTCGGGGCGATGGCCAGCCCGTCACCACTCTGGTGGACGTGGAGGCGGGTACGCAGTTGGTGCATTACTTTGCCGGCCCTGGCACGCTGACCTTGTTGCTGAGCAACTCGGGGGGCTATGGTTTTGTGTGCTGCATCGATAACCTGATTTCCCGCAACAAAGGCGGTAAGGCCTTCATCAGCTTGGGCGAGGGCGAAACCGTGTGTTGCCCCTCACTGGTGGGTGGCGGCAACGATGAAACGCCGCTGCCAATGGCGACCCATGTGGCTTGCGCCTCCACCGGCGGACGCATCCTGACGTTTCCCATCACCGAACTCAAGGCCATGGAGAAAGGCGGCCGTGGCTTGATGCTGATCGATTTGGAAGCCAAAGACAGCTTGGCCGGTGCAGCGGCCTACACCCGCAGCGTGTGCATTGTGGGCGTGGGGCGCGGTGGCAAAGACCGTGAAGAAACGCTGGAAATACGAAGTCTGAACAATGCACGGGCGGCAAGAGCCCGTAAAGGCAAGGCGGCGGACTTGGGTTTCAAACCCACCACGGTGCTTCGGGTCGAATAAAGCCAACTTGTCTCCTAATAGAAAGAACGTGATGCGTATTCAAAGTTTGGCGCTTGGCTGTGTTTTCAGCTTGTTTGTCATGGTGGGTGCAAAGGCTGTTTATGCCCAAGGTACCGCCCCCAAGGCTGAACCCAGACCAGCGCTGACGGTAACCGTGACCCGTGCTCAAACCCAAAACCTAGCGCAAGGTGTCAGCGCCAACGGCACCGTAGCCGCTTGGCAAGAGGCGAGCATTGGCGCGGAAATTGGTGGCTTGCGTCTCACCGAGGTGCGGGTCAATGTGGGCGACCAAGTCAAGGCTGGTCAAGTGCTGGCGGTGTTTGCCGCTGATAACGTGCTGGCTGAAATCAACCAAGCCAAGGCCGCCATGAATGAAGCCAAGGCCGTTGCCGCAGAAGCCCAAGCCAATGCGGATCGCGCCAGAGCTTTGCAGCCCAGCGGTGTGATCAGTGCCCAGCAGTTCAACCAAAGCCTGACAGCAGAAGCCACCGCCAAAGCACGTGTCGAGTCTGCACAAGCCTTGATGGCGGTGCATGAGTTGCGTTTGCGTCAAACCCAAGTCAAAGCGCCGGACGGCGGCGTTATTTCAAGCCGCAGCGCCAGTGTAGGTGCGGTGGTGGGTTTGGGCACCGAGTTATTTCGACAGATTCGCGGCAACCGTTTGGAGTGGCGTGCGGACATGGTGTCCTCCGAGTTATTTCAAATCAAGACGGGTCAAAAGGTGCGTATTCAAGGCGCTGCTGGAGGTTCTGTCACCGGCACAGTGCGCATGGTGGCGCCTACCGTGGACGGGCAAAACCGCACTGGCACGGTGTATGTCGATTTACCCTCCAACGCGATGTCTTCACTCAAACCTGGCATGTATGCGCGGGGTGATTTCGAGTTTGGCTCCTCAACTGCGGCAATGGTTCCCCAACAATCCGTGGTGATTCGCGATGGCTTTTCGCAAATTTTTGTGGTGCAAGCTGATCAGCGGGTAAAGCTTTACAAAGTCAATTTAGGGCGTCGCCAAGGCGAGTGGCTTGAGGTCACATCTGGACTTCCCCCTGAGGCCAATGTGGTGGTTCGAGGTGCAGGGTTTCTGACAGGGGCGACTTGGTCAAAGTCGTTGCTGATACCCCTGCCGTCAGTAACCCTGCTGCCAAGCCATGAACGTTTCAGCTTGGTCTATTCGCAACCCCGTCCCTGCGGTGGTGTTGTTTGTGTTGCTGACTTTTGCCGGTTTGCTGTCCTTCAACCATATGAAGGTGCAAAACTTCCCCGACTTGGATTTGCCCACCATCGTCATCACCGCCGCCTTGCCAGGCGCTGCACCGGTGCAAATGGAGACCGAGGTTGCCCGAAAAATTGAGAACGCGGTGGTCTCGGTTTCGGGTTTGAAAAACCTGTACACCAAGATTCAAGATGGCAATGTGCTCATCACCTGCGAATTTCGCATTGAAAAATCGGTTCAAGAGGCACTTGACGAAGTGCGTTCTGCGGTCAATGGTGTGCGTGGCGACTTGCCCCCCGATTTGCTCGACCCCATGGTTCGCAAACTCGAATTCACTGGTGGGCCGGTGTTGGCTTTCACCATCGCGGCCACCGAATGGGACAACGAGGGTTTGAGCTGGTTTGTGGACCAAACCGTGACCCGTCGCTTGTTGGCCGTCAAAGGCGTTGGTGCAGTCACCCGTGTGGGTGGTGCAAACAGGCAGGTTGAAATTGCCCTCGACCCATTGCGACTGCAAGCTTTGCATTTGACCGTGGCTGATGTGTCGCGGCAGTTGCGCCAAGTGCAAGGCGAAAGCTCAGGGGGACGTACCGATTTGGGCGGCTTTGAGCAATCCATGCGAACCTTGGCCACGGTGAGTTCTGCGGCTGAACTCGCTGACATTGAACTGGCGGTGGGCAATGGCAGGCGTATACGTTTACGCGACATCGCCACCATCAACGACACGGTAGCGGAGCAGCGTTCTTCGGCTTTTTTGAATGGCAAACCGGTGGTGGGTTTTGAAGTGGCGCGTAGCCGCGGCACCAGTGAGGTGGAGGTCGGCGAAGCAGTTTTCAAAGCCCTGGACGAGTTACGCCAAGCACACCCTGGTATTTCTTTCACCACGGCATTTGATTTCGTCACCCCTGTGAAAGAGGAATACCACGCTTCGCTCGTCTTGTTATACGAAGGCGCAATTTTGGCCGTGCTGGTGGTGTGGCTGTTTTTGCGTGATGTGCGGGCAACTTTTGTGTCTGCGGTGGCATTACCCTTGTCGGTCATTCCGGCTTTCATCGCCATGGACTACCTCGGGTTTTCTATCAACGTCATCACCTTGTTGGCATTGTCATTGGTGGTGGGCATCTTGGTCGACGACGCGATCGTCGAGGTGGAGAATATTGAGCGGCATTTGTATATGGGCAAGACGCCTTTTCAAGCCGCGATGGAAGCTGCTGATGAAATTGGCTTGGCGGTGATTGCCACCACCTTTACCTGGTGGCTGTGTTCTTGCCCACCGCCTTTATGAGCGGTGTGCCGGGTAAGTTCTTCAAGCAATTTGGCTGGACCGCAGCCTTGGCAGTGTTTGCTTCACTGGTCGTGGCCAGGGTGCTGACGCCCATGATGTCGGCCTATATGCTCAAGCCGCCCAAGCATGCTGCCGTCACGCCTTTGTGGATGCCCACCTATTTGAAGCTTGTGAATTGGTGCCTGCGCCATCGCTTTTGGACGGCCTTGGCAGCAGCCAGCTTTTTTGTGGGTTCGCTGATGTTGATCCCTTTGTTGCCTACCGGTTTTCTTCCAGCCGACGACAACTCGCAAACACAGGTGTATTTGGAATTGCCGCCTGGCTCTACCTTGCGCCAGACCATTCAAGCCAGCGAAGCGGTTAGGCAACAGTTGCTAAACGTACCCGAAATACAAAGCATTTACACCACCGTTGGGGGAGGCTCGGCTGGAACCGATCCTTCCATGCCGCAAGCGGCTGCCCAAACCACCTTGGCCACTTTGACGATTCAGTTGTTGCCGCGTGGAGAGCGACCTAGGAAAGGTGTCATCGAGCAGCGCATTCGTGAACGCTTAAACACTGTTCCTGGGGTGCGTTACAAAGTGGGCCTAGGCGGTGCGGGTGAAAAATACCTGGTCATGCTCACCGGCGAAGACCCCGTTGCTTTGCAAGCCTCTGCCACCGCTTTTGTCCGTGATTTACGCACCGTACCTGGCTTGGGCTCCATCAATTCCAGCGCCAGTTTGGTCAGACAAGAAATCGCTGTTCGCCCAGACTTTGCGCGTGCAGCTGATCTTGGGGTGACCAGCGCCGCCATTGGTGAGACCTTGCGCATCGCCACAGTTGGCGATTACGACGCAGCCTTGCCCAAATTGAATTTGGCGCAGCGCCAAGTACCCATCATGGTCAAGCTGGCCGATAGTGCCAGGCAGGACTTGGATGTCTTGGGCCGACTGAGTGTGCCCGGCGCCAAGGGTCCTGTGATGTTGGCGGAGGTGGCCACCTTGAGCTTGAGCGGTGGGCCTGCCTTGATTGAGCGCTACAACCGCACCCGCAACATTGTGTTTGTGATTGAGTTGTCAGGCGTTGGCTTGGGCGACGCCAAAAATTTGGTCAACCAACTGCCCAGCATTCGCGACTTGCCCAGTGGCGTTAGGTTGGTGGAAGTGGGAGATGCAGAAATCATGGGTGAGTTGTTTGCCAGCTTCGCCTTGG
This sequence comes from Betaproteobacteria bacterium, assembly GCA_009927495.1. GTDB lineage: Bacteria > Pseudomonadota > Gammaproteobacteria > Burkholderiales > Burkholderiaceae_C > Limnohabitans. The sequence continues at coordinate 505 of RFMX01000441.1, read as the reverse complement.
CCATGTTGACCGGCATTTTGTGTATTTACCTGGTGCTGGTGCTGCTGTTCAAAAGCGTGTTGCACCCCATCACGATTTTGGCGGCCTTACCGCTGTCGTTGGGTGGCGCATTTGTCGCTTTGTTAATCGCTGACAAGAGCTTCTCCATGCCCTCGCTGATTGGCTTGATCATGCTGATGGGCGTGGCCACCAAAAACTCTATCTTGTTGGTGGAGTACGCCATCGTGGCCCAGCGAGACAGTGGTTTGAGCCGCTTTGATGCCTTGATGGACGCTTGTCAAAAACGTGCTCGCCCTATTGTCATGACCACCATTGCCATGGGTGCAGGCATGTTGCCTATTGCCGCAGGTTGGGGCAGTTCAGACCCTAGTTTTCGCTCACCCATGGCGGTGGCGGTGATTGGTGGCTTGATCACCTCCACCTTCCTCAGCCTGCTGGTCATTCCTGCGGTGTATTTGTATATCGACGACTTGGGCTTGCTGATGGCTCGTGTTTGGCGGCGTTT
>RFMX01000449.1 GCA_009927495.1 Betaproteobacteria bacterium | reverse complement strand
CATCATCATTGCCATCTTCATCAGCCTGCCCATCACACCTTTGAGCGTATACATCTTTGCAGCTGCCATGGGTTTGCTGTGGCTCTCCACCGTACCGGTCACCAATGCGGTGATCGCGCAAATTTTTGGTGTATCGCATTTGTCCATGCTGAGCGGCTTTGTATTCTTGAGCCACCAAGTAGGCAGCTTTTTTGGGCGTGTGGCTGGGCGGCATGATTTATGACAAAACAGGCAGCTACGACCAAGTGTGGTTCATCACCATCGCTTTGAGTGCATTTGCCACCCTGATTAACCTTCCCGTGCGTGAAGCGGCGATTGCCCGCGTACCCCAAGCCGCATGAACACCCGATCGCCTTTGATTTTGTGGTTGATTGCCAGCTGTACCTTGGCTGGTATCTTTAGCCTTTATCTGCAACCGGACTTTGCGAAAAGCATGGCCGATCAACTGTGGATGTGTTTCTAAATGCCCAACATCATCATCACCGGTGCATCTGACGGCATAGGCGCCGAATTGGCACGTCAACTGGCGCGACGCCACGGCTTACAAGCCATGTTGGTGCTGGCCGCGCGAAATGCCTCTGGGCTGCAGGCTGTGGCTGCGGACTGCATGGCCATGGGAGCTCGTACCCTCATCATGCCAACAGACATCACCGACGAGCAGCAGTGTCGTCATCTGGTTGAGACCACTGTCAGCCAATTGGGCAGTTTGGATATCTTGATCAACAACGCTGGTGTGTCTGCCCATGCCTTGTTTGAAGACGTCAAGCCAGAAAACTTGGCTTGGTATGAAGAGTTGATGCGTGTCAATTTATGGGGCGCAGTGTGCTGCACCCATGCCGCCCTGCCTTATTTGAAACAAAGCCATGGCCGGATCGTTGCGGTGTCCTCGTTGGCGGGTTTGGTCGGTGTGCCAGGACGTACCGCTTACAGCGCCAGCAAATTTGCCCTGTCAGGGTTTTTTGAAGCCCTTCGCGCCGAGGTCAAGGACGCGGGGGTGAGCGTGACCATTGCCTATCCAGGGGTAGTGGCCACCAATATCCGCGTCAATGGGCTCAACGCCAAAGGCGAAAACGCTGGCGTGAGTGGATTGGTGGAAGACAAAGCCATGCCCGTCAAAGAATGTGCAAGGCTGATCATCTACGCCATGGTTCGGCGTCGGCGCGAAGTGGTCATGACCGCACAAGGCAAAGTCGGCCGCTGGCTCAAACTGATCGCCCCATGGCTGGTCGACCTGATGGCCATGCGGGCAGTGAAAAAAGAATTTCGCCCTTCCTCCCATTGATACACCCCGCTTTGTCCGCCCCTTCGCCTTGGCTCACACGGTGGGCGCACCTGATTCCTGCTGGTTCGCAGGTGCTGGACTTGGCCTGCGGCAGCGGTCGGCACATGCAATTTCTGAAAACCAAGGTTTTGATGTCTTAGGTGTTGACCGTGATGAATCTGCCCTTGCGTCTGCGCAAACAGTTTGGCGAGGTTTTGTGTGCAGATATGGAATACGCCGCTTGGCCCCTGACGGGTCGCCAATTTGACGCGGTGGTGGTCACCAACTACCTATGGCGCCCCACTTGGTCCGCGCTTTTGGCTTGCTTGAAACCGAATGGGGTTTTGATTTACGAAACCTTTGCACAAGGCAATGAAACCGTTGGCAAGCCCTCAAGACCCGAATTTTTGTTGAACCGTTCAGAGCTTTTGCAGCTGTGCGGCGATTTACGAATTGTGGCCTTTGAAGATATATTTCTGCATTCGCCAGACAGGTATGTTCAGCGGGTCGTTGCTGTGAACACCGACAGCAATGACAAACGCTTTGCTCTCGCCCCCTCAACAGCTCAGAAAAGCTAGAATGCGGGTCTTTACCTATATGACTATCCTGCCTACATGAAACCCATACGCGCAAGCATCGTGGCCTTGATCACGCCAATGCATGAAGATGGCAGCATCGACTACCCAACACTGCGACGTCTGATTGATTGGCACATAGCGCAAGGCACTGACTGTATTGGTGTGGTGGGAACCACCGGCGAGTCCCCCACGGTGTCTGTTGAAGAACATTGCGAAATCATCCGCGTAGCAGTTGAACAAGCAGCGGGTCGTGTGCCCATCATGGCCGGTTGCGGCGCCAACTCCACTGCTGAAGCGATTGAATTAACACGCTTTGCCAAGCAAGTTGGTGCTGATTGCCAACTGCAAGTGGTGCCCTACTACAACAAGCCCACCCAAGAAGGTCAATACCAACACTTTCGCACCATTGCAGAAGCCGTTGACTTACCCATGGTGCTCTACAACGTGCCTGGCCGTACCGTCGCCGATATGCAGCACGACACGGTGATGCGTTTGGCGCAAATTGACGGCATCATCGGCATCAAAGAAGCCACCGGCAACATTGAGCGTGCCCAGTGGTTGATCCACGAAGCCCCCAAGGGGTTTTCGGTCTATTCAGGCGACGACGGCACGGCAGTTGCATTGATGTTGTGTGGTGGTCACGGCAATGTCAGCGTCACTGCCAACATCGCACCCAAGCTGATGCACGACATGTGTTTGGCAGCTATTGCCGGTCAAGCTCAGCAAGCCATGGCAATTCAGCGCCAGTTATTGAACTTGCATAAAAACATGTTCACCGAATCCAACCCTATTCCCGTGAAATGGGCTGCCCACCGCATGGGACTGTGTGGCCCTGCAATGCGCCTGCCCATGACACCTCTTAGCTCTCACCTGCAACCGGCGCTGGAAAACGCCATGCGCAGTTGTGGCGTAATTTGATTCCCCCAAAGGACCCCTTCTGATGTCTCAATTCAAACCTGCCCTTTTTCTTCGTTCAGGGCTGCTGATCTTTGTCAGCACTTTGGTGGCCTGCGGCTCCATCATGGACTCTGACAAGGTCAACTACAAAACCCAAACCGAGGCGCCTACAGCGAAATCGTTGGAAGTCCCGCCTGACCTGAGCAAAATCACCCGTAACAAACGCTTTGATGTCCCTGGAGGCACTATCAGCGCCAATGACTTAGGCGCAGGGAACAAAGCAGATGCCGGTCCTCTAACCAGTCCCTTGGCTTTGGCAGATATTCAAATCAAGCGTTCTGGCAACCAAATGTGGCTCGATATTGCTCGCCCGCCTGATGAGTTATGGATTGCAGTTCGTGATTTTTGGAAAGAGTCCGGCTTTACCTTGGTCCGTGATGAACAAGGCATTGGCGTGATGGAAACCGAATGGGCAGAAAACCGTGCCAAGCTCCCCCAAGACTTTATTCGCCGCAACTTGGGCAAAGTTTTGGATGGTTTGTACTCCACGGGTGAGCGTGACAAATTCCGCATCCGCCTAGACCGCACCGACAGCAACCACACAGAACTCTACGTGGTTCACAGAGGCATGGTGGAGGTCTATGCTGACAAACTGTCCAAAAGCACGGTGTGGCAACCTCGCGCCAATGACCCAGAGTTGGAAAAAGAATTCCTTCGTCGCTTGATGCTCAAGCTTGCGCCCACCACCGCGACAGCCGACAACGCCAAAGCGTTTGAAGGCGGCCTCGCTAAGAGCGCAAGCCAGCTCATCAGCGTAGACGGCAAACCTGCGGTGAGCTTCAACCAAGGCTTTGATGTGGCTTGGCGTCGCGTCGGTGTTTTGCTTGACCGCAATGGTTTCACGGTTGAAGACCGTGACCGCAAGCAAGGCATTTACTTTGTTCGTTATGTGGACATGCCCGAAGAGGCAGAAGAAGGCTTCTTCAGCAAATTGTTCAGCTCATCCAAAAACAGCCAAGGCCCACAGCAATACCGGTTGAAAATTACCAGTACAGACAACGCCACCTCCACCATCGCTATCTTGAACGCATCAGGTCAGACCGATGCCTCTGCGACAGCACAAAAAATCGCCCAGTTATTGGTCAAAGAATTGCAGTAACGCGTGCTGCGATTCAAAAACCTGGGCAGTGGTAGCGCAGGCAACGCCACCGTGGTGGAAGCGCGTTGCGGTACGCAGGTTTCTCGCCTGCTGATCGACTGCGGCTTAAGCGTCAAAGAACTCAGCAAGCGCTTAGCCCAAGCTGATTTAACGCTGGAAGACCTTGACGCGGTGTTTGTGACGCATGAACACGCGGACCACATCGGTCACACACAACAATTGGCAAAACGTACTGCCCTGCCCATTTGGATGAGCCGTGGCACAGCTTTGGCCAGTGGCGTTTTGGAGTGGGGCTTGCCCAGCGATAAGTTGATGCTTGTGAAGGATGGGCAAACTTTAACGCTGGGCAGCTTGCAACTTCAGCCTTTCACCGTGCCGCATGACGCCAGAGAGCCATTGCAACTGCGGTGCAGCGATGGTGCCAGCAGCTTAGGTGTGCTCACCGATTTGGGACACGGCAGCGATCATGTTGTTCAAGCATTACAAGCTTGTCAAGCTTTATTACTGGAATGCAACCACGACAGCGAATTGCTGGCGCAATCGGCTTACCCCCCTTTTTTAAAAAAACGCATTGCCGGCCGTCTTGGGCATTTGTCCAACAGCGAGTCAGCGCAACTCGCCAGTGCTTTGAACCACAGTGGCTTGAACCTGCTAGTGGCCGCCCATTTGAGCGAACGCAACAACCGCCCTGATATGGCTCAGGCCGTTTTATCGCTTGCGCTGGGTTGCGGGATTGACGATATTCCAGTGGCAGATCCTTTAGAGGGCACCCCTTGGTACACGGTGCAATAAGGGAATTGCCACTCCCTTAAGCGTACAACTGCCGCAACTCTCGCTTGAGCAATTTGCCGCTTGGGTTTTTAGGCAAGGTATCGGTAAAGATAACCCGCTTAGGGCATTTGAAACCGGCCATGTGCTGTTGGCAATGGGCAAGAACTTCGTCCTGCGACAAGCTTTGTCCATGTTTGACCACAATCACGGCGGTCACCGCTTCCACCCATTTGGGGTCGGGTAAACCAATCACCGCCACCTCGCTGACGGCGGACAGTCGGTAAACCATCTCTTCCACTTCCCTGCTAGCGACGTTTTCACCCCCTGTCTTGATCATGTCCTTTTTGCGATCGACCACTGTGATGAAACCCTCGTCGTCAATGGTGGCCAAGTCCCCGCTGTGAAACCAGCCAGACTCAAACGCGGCGCGGGTACGCTCTTCATCATTAAAGTAGCCAAGCATGAGATGAGGCGATCGATGCACGATTTCACCCACCTCACCGCCAGATTGAACATCGTTCATCTGCTCATCCACCACGCGGGTTTCCACATGAATCACAGCCCGTCCACAGGAGCCAGGTTTACGTAATTGGTCCTCTGGCCCCAACAAGGTCGCCAAAGGGGCGATTTCGGTTTGTCCATACAAGTTCCAAAGCCGCACACGCGGCAGACGTGAAGCCAGTTCACGCAACACCTCAACCGGCATGATGGACGCTCCGTAATAGCCTTTGGCCAAGGTAGACAGCTTTTCAGCGTCCATCAAGGGTGAACGCAGCAAAGCAATCCATACCGTTGGTGGTGCAAAAAAACTGGTCACGCCAAAACGCTGCATCAGTGGCAAAAGGTTGTCGGGCGTAGGTTTGGCCGTGATGATGCTGGTGCTTCCCACATAGACTGCTGGCCCGAAGAAAACATCCAGTTGGGCGCAGTGGTAGAGCGGCAGGGAATGCAAGGCCAAATCATCCACATGAATTTCTGCATTGATCACACAGCTCACGTATTGCCACAGCACGGCGTCATGGGTGAGCATGGCCCCTTTGGGGCTGGACTCTGTGCCACTGGTATAGACAATTTGCAAAACATCGTTGCCAGTGAAAGTTTGCGTTGGCAATTCGCCTTCTTTAGCAGTCAAGGTATCAAAGTTGTGCATCCCGTCGCTGGCTTGGGTAGGGTCTTCAGAGGGAATCCAAATGAACTCAGCCACCTGCGTGCCCAGCACAGACGCCGCTTTTGCCAAGGGGGTGAGTTCAGTATCGGTGACCAGCACCTTGGCTTGTGCATGGCTGAGGATGTAAGCCACCTCATCCGCTTTGAGCATGAAATTAATAGGCACCAACACCGCACCCATGCGAGCCAAGGCAAACCGCATTGCTGCAAAGCCGTGAGAATTGCGCGCCAAGATGGCCACATGGTCGCCGCTTTGTATGCCGATTGCCACCAGACCCACTGCCAATCGTGTAACCAGCGCATCAAATTGGGCATAACTCCATTGGGTTTGTCCACAAATGACGGCGGTTTTGTCGGGGAGCCGTTGAGCGGTGCGCCTCAGGATATCGCCCAAGGTTTGGCTGCGGGCCAAGGCGATGGTGGAGGAAGAATGGGGCAGATGGGTTGAAGTCATGCAGAAATCTTAGGACAAAAAAAAGCCACCCGAAGGTGGCTTTTGGTCGAAGCAGAAAAAATTACTTCTTCTCGCCTTCGGCAGCAGGTGCGGGAGCAGCAGCAGGTGCAGGTGCAGCAGGAGCTTCAGCAGCAGGTGCGGGAGCAGCAGCAGGTGCAGGAGGTGCTTCTTTTTTACCGCAAGCGACCAAAGCAGCAGCCAACAAAGTTGCCAAGAGGAGTGATTTTTTCATGGGGGTTCCTTAAAGAATGGTTCGAAAAATTTCGAGGGATGCCGCATGCTTTGGTCTAAAACCTCTACATGCAACCGAGCCGATGGACTCAAGCTCCTTCAACTCAGTAAGCCATTATAGGTGAATTCCCGAATGGCTTATTCATCAGCTTTTTATGTACATTTATTTGCTTTTCGGGTGTAGCCATCCTGATTGTCCCCACTCCTCCAAAACAGCAAACAGTGTTTCACTAGATTTTTGAATTTGCTGATGATTTAGAAATCGTTGATCAGCCAATGAGCGCAGTGTTCGGGCATCCGCACCTGCACAACGCCAACTTTCCCCATTGATAAAGACGTATCGCTGGTCGTAAAGCATTTTGGTTTTCCGATCCAGCACAACCCCTTTTTGCAAGTCCTGAGAGTCCTGGGTGTCAAACCAAACCTGCGCCTTAGGCTCACTCAACCACTCACCCAAAACTTTTTCACTGGCATGCTTTTGACGCAATGCACTTTCAAGCGCATGGTGGGCAAAGGCTTGCAGATGCTCAGGTATGCGGGCCGGATGATCGGTTGCAGCTTGGGTTTGATCGCGGTAGCGAGCAGCTTCTTTGACAACATCCATGTCAGCAAAACGAGGCAACAACTGTTGCGCCAAAGCCTGCGGGGTTTGCGCTTTGAATCCAATCGAGTAAGTCATGCATTCCCCCAAGGCAACGCCCTCATGGGCGCACTGCGGCGGTAAATACAGCATGTCGCCAGGGTTGAGCACCCAAGTTTCTTCGGCCTTGAACTTGCGCAATATTTTCAAGGGGACGTCATCTCGCAAGGAGAGGTCTTTTTGTTGGCTGATACGCCAGCGACGCTGTCCATGCACTTGCAACAAAAACACGTCATAGCTGTCAAAGTGCGGCCCCACGCCACCTTGGTCGGTCGCATAACTGATCATGACGTCATCCAAGCGAGCGTTGGGAATGAAACGAAATTGATCCCGCAGTTGCGCAACATGGTCGTCATATAAATCTACGCCTTGAACCAACAGCGTCCAGTGGCTTTGCTTCAAACTCGGCAAACTGCGTCTGCCCAATGGCCCTGACTTCAAATGCCATTGACCCGTATGGGTGTCATTGACGACCAAGCGCGACTCAACGTCCTGCGATTCGGCCAAAGCAAACAACTGCTGTCGACTCAACATGGGCTGAATACCGGCCACGGCTTGGCGTATCAGCAGGGGCTTTTTTTGCCAATAGCGGCGCATGAAGG
>RFMX01000273.1 GCA_009927495.1 Betaproteobacteria bacterium | reverse complement strand
TCCATGGGTTCGATGGTGAAAGCCACGTCACTTCGGTTCCATGCACTCACCATGAGTTGGCCTTGGTAATCACTGTCGATCAAACCCACCAAATTGCCCAACACAATGCCATGCTTGTGCCCCAGGCCCGAGCGCGGCAATATCAATGCAGCGTAATTCGCGTCTTTCAAATGAATCGCCATGCCAGTAGGTACCAACTGCCAAGCATTAGGCTGCAGGGTAAGCGGGGCATTTAAACAGGCACGCAAATCCAATCCTGCACTGCCCGCAGTGGCGTAACTGGGCAGCATGGCGCGCAAACGCTCGTCCATGACCTTCACATCCAATTTCATACATGCCCCTTTGTGCTGATGCGGCTGGCGATCGCGGCCATCAACTGACGCGCCAGTGTCAATTTGGAGGCCCGCGGCAACTCTAAAGTGCCTTGCTCGTCTATCACCAGCAAAGCATTGTCATCTTGGCCAAACGTCGCAGGCCCTAGGTTGCCCACCATCAAAGGGACGCCTTTTCGAACCCGCTTGGCCTGCGCCTGAGCTTGTAAATAGTGGGTTTCTGCGGCAAAACCCACGCAATACAAATCACCCGCTTGGGCGCGACCGCTGGCTGCAACATCGGCCAAGATGTCAGGGTTTTCAATCCACTCAAAATCTGGAAGTCCATCTTGACCCTTTTTGATTTTTTCACCAGCCACTTGAGCAGGCCGCCAATCGGCCACAGCGGCAGTGGCAATAAAGACATCGGCATGCTCGACCTGTGCCATCACCGCCGCATGCATTTGCAAGGCCGAGCGAACATCGTTGCGTCGAACGCCATAAGGTGTATTCAAGCTGACGGGTCCCGCCACCACCTGAACTTCAGCACCAGCCTCATGGGCGGCGCGAGCCAAAGCAAAACCCATTTTGCCGCTGGACAAATTGGTTATTCCGCGCACGGGATCAATGGCTTCAAACGTAGGGCCAGCGCTGATGAGTACTTTTTTGCCTTGCAACACTTTGGGCTGGAACAAAGCAGTGAGCTCGTACAACAGTTCATCGGGTTCCAACATTCGTCCATCGCCCACCTCGCCACAGGCTTGGTCGCCTTGACCCACGCCCAAGACCGTTGCGCCATCTTGGCGTAACTGCGCCATGTTGCGCTGGGTCGCAGGATGCGCCCACATTTCTTTGTTCATGGCAGGCGCTAGCAGCAAAGGGACAGTGTCAAGAGGTCTGGCCAAACACATCAAGCTGAGCAAATCATCTGCACGGCCATGCAAAAGCTTGGCCATGAAGTCGGCACTGGCTGGCGCCACCAATATGGCATGGGCATGGCGGGACAGGTTGATGTGCGCCATGTTGTTGGGCTCTCGGGCATCCCACTGCGACACATAAACCGGGTGGTTTGACAGGGCCTGCATGGTCACAGGGGTGACAAATTGTGCAGCCGCTTCGGTCATCACAACCTGAACCGTTGCCCCCTCTTTGACCAAGGCACGGCACAATTCTGCGGCTTTATAGCAAGCGATACCGCCGCTCAAACCCAGCACGATATGTTTGTTGGACAGGTCACTCATGGGGCGCAATGTAGCAGAGCCCCTATAATTTCGCATTACCACCTCTAGGGAGCCTAGGCCCTCCCCTCCCGACATGACCAAATTTGTCTTCGTCACCGGCGGTGTGGTGTCTTCCCTTGGCAAGGGAATCGCCTCAGCCTCCCTCGCTGCGATTCTTGAATCGCGAGGCCTCAAAGTCACTTTAATCAAGCTAGATCCCTACATCAACGTCGACCCCGGCACGATGTCGCCCTTCGAGCATGGCGAAGTCTTTGTGACCGAAGATGGGGCAGAAACCGACCTGGATTTGGGCCACTACGAGCGCTTTATTACCACACGCATGCGCCGCACCAACAACTTCACCACCGGTCAAATCTACAAAAGTGTGCTGGAAAAAGAACGTCGTGGCGACTATTTGGGCACCACGGTTCAGGTTATCCCCCACATCACCAACGAAATACAAGACTTCATCAAACGCGGCGCGGGTGTGGGAACCGCAGACGCGGTGGATGTGGCGATTGTGGAAATTGGCGGCACAGTGGGTGACATAGAGTCATTGCCTTTTCTTGAAGCCGTGCGACAAATGAGCCTTCGCATGGGTCCTCACAACGCCGCCTTTGTTCACCTGAGTTATGTGCCTTGGATTGCCGCTGCTGGTGAACTCAAAACCAAACCCACCCAACACACCGCCCAAAAACTGCGTGAAATCGGCATCCAAGCCGATGCCTTGGTGTGTCGTGCGGACCGGCCCATTCCCCAAGAAGAGCGCTCCAAAATTTCGCTGTTCTCCAATGTTTCGGAGTGGGGCGTCATCTCCATGTGGGATGTGGACACCATCTACAAAGTGCCGCGTATGTTGCACGAGCAAGGCTTAGATGCACTCATCTGTGAAAAACTGCGCATCAACACCGCCCCCGCATCTTTGAAGCGCTGGGATGATTTGGTGCAAGAGGTTGAGAACCCCCAATTCGAGTTACAAATTGCCATGGTCGGCAAGTATGTGGACCTCTCTGATAGCTACAAATCGCTCAATGAGGCATTGCGTCATGCAGGTATCCACCACCATGCGCGGGTCCATATCGAGTACATCGACTCAGAGAGCCTTGACACGTCCAACATCGCACAGTTATCCCGCTTTGATGCCATCTTGGTACCTGGCGGTTTTGGCAAGCGAGGCGTGGAAGGCAAAATTTGTGCAGCCCGTTTTGCCCGCGAAGGCAAGGTGCCGTATTTAGGCATTTGCCTAGGTATGCAAGTTGCCACCATAGAATACGCTCGCCATGTGGCGGGACTCACTGGGGCGAACAGCACCGAGTTTGAACCTGACACCCCTCATCCGGTCATCGCTTTGATTACCGAGTGGAAAGATGCTGATGGCAAGGTGCAAACCCGCCATGCGAATTCTGATCTGGGTGGCACCATGCGCTTGGGCGAACAAACCTCCAATGTCGCGCCCCAAACTTTAGCTCACCATATTTACGGCGACCATTGAGTGAACGGCACCGCCATCGCTACGAGGCGAATGTGAATTACTTAGACCAGTTGCGCCACGCAGGTTTGGTCATTTCCGCCTTGACCCAGCGCGAGCAACTCACCGAAATCGTGGAACTTCCTCAAGCAGTCCATCCTTGGTACATGGGCGTGCAGTTTCACCCCGAATTCAAGTCCACCCCTTGGGGCAGCCATCCCTTGTTCATCGCCTTTGTTCGCGCCGCCTTGAGCTACCAAACCGAGCGTAAAAAATTGAAAGTCGTGGCATGAGACTGTGCGGCTTTGATGCAGGCCTAGACAAGCCTTTCTTTCTGATCGCCGGGACCTGCTCTATCGAGAGTTTGGACATGTCTTTGGATGTGGCTGGACAACTCAAAGACATTTGCATGGCCCTAGGCATCCCTTTGATTTACAAAGGCTCGTTTGACAAAGCCAACCGATCTTCTGGCAGCACCCAACGGGGACTGGGCATGGACGCTGGCCTGAAAATCTTGGATGAAGTGCGTCGGCAGCTAAATATCCCCGTGCTGACCGATGTCCACGATGAATCGCAAGTCAAAACCGTGGCCAGCGTGGTGGATGTGTTGCAAACCCCCGCTTTTTTATGCCGGCAAACCGACTTCATACGCGCCGTGGCGCAGTCGGGCAAACCGGTCAACATCAAAAAAGGCCAATTTCTGGCGCCTTGGGACATGAAAAACGTGGTGGACAAAGCCCGTGCAGCAGCACGTGAAAAAGGTCTGCCTGAAGACAACTTCCTAGTCTGTGAGCGTGGCGTGAGTTTTGGTTACAACAATTTAGTGGCGGACATGACCAGCTTGGCCGAGATGCGTAACTCCGGTGCTCCAGTGGTGTTTGATGTAACCCATTCGGTGCAAAAGCCAGGTGGGCAAGGCACCAGCAGCGGCGGTGCCCGCGAGATGGTGCCTGTGCTGGCCCGCGCCGGTGTCGCCTCAGGTGTGGCGGGGCTTTTCATGGAGACCCACCCCAACCCTGCCCAAGCTTGGTCGGACGGCCCAAACGCTGTACCTTTGAAACACATGCGGGCCCTGCTAGAGAGCTTGGTGGCTATTGACAAAGTCGTCAAACAAAGCCCGCTGCTTGAAAACCATTTTTCTGTTTGATTGTGATTAACCCCTTTGGCTTTGAAAGCCTGTTTCCCCTTGAGAAGAAAGTCAGAACATGAGTGCAATCGTCGACATCGTTGGACGTGAAATTTTGGACAGCCGTGGCAACCCCACGGTGGAGTGCGATGTCTTGTTGGAAAGCGGCATCATGGGCCGCGCAGCTGTCCCCTCAGGCGCATCCACCGGCAGCCGTGAAGCCAT
>RFMX01000244.1 GCA_009927495.1 Betaproteobacteria bacterium | reverse complement strand
GTGCGCAAAGGTTGGGTCGTAGCTGACGCAATTGGGGATGGTGCCCGCCAAAATATGGCTGTGACCGTCTTCGTGCTGCAAACCTTCGCCATTCAAGGTGGTGCGACCCGATGTGCCGCCCAACAAGAAACCCCGCGCTTGCATGTCACCCGCTGCCCAGGCCAAGTCGCCAATGCGCTGGAAGCCGAACATGGAGTAATACACATAGAACGGAATCATGATGCGGTTGTTGGTCGAGTAGGAAGTTGCTGCCGCAATCCAACTGCTCATGCCACCGGCTTCGTTGATGCCTTCTTGCAAAATTTGACCGGCCTTGTCTTCCTTGTAGTACATGACCTGGTCTTTGTCCACCGGCGTGTACTGTTGACCGTCAGGGTTGTAAATGCCCACCTGACGGAACAATCCTTCCATGCCAAAGGTACGTGCCTCGTCCACCAAAATCGGCACCACACGTGGCCCCAAAGCTTGGTCGCGCAGCAATTGCGTGAGAAAACGCACATAGGCTTGGGTGGTGGAAATTTCACGACCCTCCACCGTGGGCTCGGTGATGGCTTTGAAAGTCTCCATCGATGGCACGGTGAAATGCTCATCGGCTTTGGTGCGACGGTGCGGCAAATAGCCACCCAAGGCTTGACGGCGTTCATGCAAATAGCGCATCTCGGGGGTGTCGTCGGCAGGCTTGTAGAAAGGCAGCTTGGACAACTCGCTGTCGGGGATGGGGATGTTGAAGCGGTCGCGGAAGGTTTTGATGTCTTCGTCGGTCAGCTTCTTGGTTTGGTGAACCGTGTTCTTGCCCTCACCCGAAGTACCCATGCCAAAACCTTTGACGGTTTGATCAACAGCACCGTGGGTTGGCCTTTGTGCTTCACAGCGGCGGCATAAGCGGCATATACCTTTTGGGGATCATGGCCACCACGGCGCAAATTCCAAATATCGTCGTCGCTCATTTTGGCGACCATCTCCAAGGTACGTGGGTCGCGACCAAAGAAATGCTTGCGCACATAAGCGCCATCATTGGCTTTGAAGGCTTGGTAGTCACCGTCCACGGTTTCCATCATGATGCGACGCAAGGCACCATCTTTGTCGCGGGCAATCAAGGGGTCCCAGTTGCTGCCCCAGATCAGCTTCAACACATTCCAGCCCGCGCCTCGAAATTCACTCTCCAACTCTTGGATGATCTTGCCGTTGCCACGCACCGGGCCATCCAAGCGTTGCAGATTGCAGTTGATGACAAAAATCAGGTTGTCGAGCTTTTCACGCGCGGCCAAACCAATGGCGCCCAGTGACTCCACCTCGTCCATCTCGCCGTCACCACAAAACACCCACACCTTGCGGTTCTCGGTGTTGGCAATGCCACGGGCATGCAAGTACTTCAAAAACCGCGCTTGGTAAATCGCCATCAAGGGGCCCAGGCCCATGGACACGGTCGGGAACTGCCAAAACTCGGGCATCAGCTTGGGGTGGGGGTAGCTGGACAAACCTTTGCCATCCACCTCTTGGCGGAAGTGGAGCAATTGCTCCTCGCTCAAGCGCCCTTCCAAATAGGCACGGGCATAGACACCTGGGGACACATGGCCTTGGATGTAGAGCAAATCGCCGCCATGGTTTTCGTTCTCGGCGTGCCAAAAGTGGTTGAAGCCTGCGCCAAACATGTGAGCCAAAGAAGCGAATGAGCCAATGTGGCCGCCCAAGTCACCGCCATCAGCGGGGTTGTGGCGGTTGGCCTTGACCACCATGGCCATGGCGTTCCAGCGCATATAAGCGCGCAAACGCTCTTCAATCTCGATGTTGCCAGGGCAGCGTTCTTCTTGGTCGGGCTCCAAGGTGTTGACATAGCCCGTGTTGGC
>RFMX01000329.1 GCA_009927495.1 Betaproteobacteria bacterium | reverse complement strand
CCGCACAAACGGAAACATGCCGATGTCAGCCGCACAAGGGGTGGTACCGCCCAGCTGGGCTTGGTTTGCAACAGCGTCTCCAAGGGTTGCAAGAACACCGCGATGGCTTGCGCAGCGTGGTGTTCTGCACCCATGGCGTCGCTGTAACGCTGCGGGTATTTGTAACGGTCCAAGTGGTGCTTGAAGTCACCATCGCATACCGCCCATAACTGTTGGATGTCAGGCGTTTGCGCCCTCGCCCACCAGCCTTCGATGTCGACGGTGTGCGCAAAAGCCCAGCGCATGATGTCCCGGCTTTGCTCCAACACCTCACCTGTGGGCAGCACCAGCACCGGCACCGTGCCTTTGGGCGACAAGGCCAACATCTCGGCGGGCTTGTCACGCAAGGAGGTCAATTCATGGGCTTGGTAGGCCACCCCCGCTTGCAGCAAAGCCATGCGAGCCCGCATGGCGTAGGGGCAGCGGCGGTAGGTGAAGAGGATGTTTTTTTGCTGGTTCAGCATGGGTGGTATTTTGAGGGCTGCGCTGAATTGTTAATGGCGTCTGATAAACAAAGCCCCAAATAAATCTAGATAGATGGCTAGATAATATTGCTTCATCATACAATTGCATACCTACATTGACCTGGGAGTCATCACCTTGCAAGTTCAATTGGCCGAAATCAAAAACAAAATGTCCGAATATGTTCGGGCTGTTCAAAACGGAAGCACCTTTGAAATCACGGTGCGCGGTGTGCCCGTGGCCATGTTGGTGCCTATCGCAAATCCTGCCAGCAAGGCTGGCTTTCAAGCGCGGGTGTCGGGTCTCATGGACTCCCCCAGTGCGCCAAAGTTAGACGTCATGGCGGCGTTGCAAGAAGGTCGCAAGTGAAACTGGTCGTCGATAACTCCGTCGCCATGAGGTGGTTGTTTGTAGACGGCTCAGCGGCAGATCGACAGTACGCCGTTGAAGTAGCGGCCTTGGTTGAAACCAGCGAAGTTCACGTGCCAGCCCTGTTTGTCACCGAAGCCGCGAATGTCATTTCGCGTGCATTGAAAGTGGGCGTCATCACCCGGCAAGCGTGTGAATCCAGTTTTGACCTGCTCCATGCCATGCAAGCCAGCATCGAACCCATTGATTCAACACAATCAGCCATGCCACTGGCCATCACAGCATTTGAAGAGGGCCTTTCAGCCTACGATGCCACTTATTTGCTGCTGGCCAAAAAGCTGGGCTGCCCGCTTGCCACGCTCGACAAAGACTTGCGTCGGGCTGCAAAAAAGTGTGGCGTTGAAATTGCCGGAAATCTGGTTGATTAAGCGTATGAAAAGTTCTTCGAAATTTCATTACTTTTCATCATGTAGGCAGGTCTACTTACGCGCAGGCGGCACATCCGTACAAGACCCATGCGCCACCTCCGCCGCCATGCCTATGCTCTCACCCAGCGTGGGGTGGGGGTGGATGGTTTTGCCGATGTCCACGGCGTCTGCGCCCATCTCAATCGCCAAAGCGATCTCGCCAATCATGTCGCCCGCATGGGTGCCGACAATGCCGCCACCCAAAATCTTGCCGTGACCATGCGCTTCGGGTGAATCATCAAACAAGAGTTTGGTGAAACCTTCGTCGCGGCCATTGGCGATGGCGCGTCCTGAAGCCGCCCAAGGGAACAAACCTTTTTTCACCTTGATGCCTTGCGCCTTGGCTTCGGTCTCGGTGAGGCCCACCCAAGCCACCTCGGGGTCGGTATAAGCCACACTGGGGATGACGCGTGCATCGAACACCGTGCAGGCCAATTCGTGTTTGTCTTGCAACTCCCCGCAATCACTTCTGCCGCCACATGGCCTTCGTGGACAGCCTTGTGCGCCAACATGGGTTGCCCCACCACATCGCCGATCGCGAAGATGTGCGGCACGTTGGTGCGCATTTGTTGGTCCACGTTGATGAAGCCACGCTCGGTGACCTCCACGCCTGCTTTGTCGGCACCGCATTTTTTGCCGTTGGGCGTGCGGCCCACCGCTTGCAACACCAAGTCGTAGACCTGCGGCGCAGGTGCGCCCTCGCCTTCAAAGCTCACTTCAATGCCCTTGGCCATGGCACGTGCTGACACGGTTTTGGTTTTCAACATGATGTTGTCAAAACGTGGTGCGTTCATTTTTTGCCAAACCTTGACCAAGTCGCGGTCCGCGCCTTGCATCAGTCCGTCCATCATCTCGACCACATCCAAGCGTGCGCCCAGTGTGCTGTAGACCGTGCCCATCTCCAAGCCGATAATGCCGCCGCCCAAGACCAACATGCGCTTGGGTACTTTGGCCAGTTGCAATGCGCCGGTGCTGTCGACCACGCGAGGATCGTCGGGCATGAAAGGCAGATGCACCGCTTGGCTGCCCGCGGCGATGATGCAGGTTTTGAAACTCACCACCTGTGTTTGGCCGGTTTTGTCTTGCGCTGTGCCCGTGGTTTCTTCCACCGACAGATGGTGGCTGTCGACAAACACCCCATAGCCGCGCAGCACAGTGACTTTGCGCATCTTGGCCATGGCCGCCAAACCGCCAGTCAGCTTGCCAATCACTTTTTCTTTGTGACCGCGCAAGTTGTCGATGTTGAGTTTGGGCTTGCCGTAATCCACACCGATGTCGGCCAAGTGGCTCACCTCGTCCATCACCGCCGCCACATGCAACAGCGCTTTGGAAGGGATGCAACCCACGTTCAAACACACACCGCCCAGTTGGGCATAGCGCTCGACGATGGCGACTTTGAGACCCAAGTCTGCGGCACGGAATGCGGCGCTGTAGCCACCGGGCCCACCGCCTAAAACAATGAGGTCGTAGTCGCGGGGTTCAGATGTCACTGCGAGG
>RFMX01000255.1 GCA_009927495.1 Betaproteobacteria bacterium | reverse complement strand
CGCGGCAGACAAAATGCAAGCCGAGGTGGTCAAGTTGGCCGCTGCTGCCAAAACCGGCAAGTTAGATGACTTGAAAGCAGCTGTCAGTGCCACTGGCGGTACTTGCAAAAACTGTCACGACAATTTCCGCAACAAATAAATAGGCTTTAGCCTGGGGTTTGAATCGCCGAACTCGATGAGAGCAATTCGGTGATCAAACCTATGATGGCGCGGCTGTCGGCGGAATAGGGGTCAAACTCGGGGTGCTTCATGGTCACCATGGGGTCGTCAATGCTCAGGTTGACCAGCGCCATGGACCAGTCCTTGAATTGCCGGTTTTTAATTTCGCCAAACAGAACGATTTCCGCATCCACATGACGGCTGTCCGCGGCGATGCTGCGGTAGAGGCTGTTGACCACACTGCGCTCACCTTCCAGCACTTGCACATACAAACCTTTGCCTTGGCACAGCACACCGGTGAGGTCATGCGACTTGTTAAAAGCCCGTGCTGTTTCCAAAATTTGGCTGGTGACGGTGGTGGTTTGTGGTCCGACTGCGCGGCTGATGTAAATGAGCTGGGTGAGCATGAGGGCAATCAGTGGGTTTCTTGCAAGGCTTCACCCAGGGCTTGAACCAAACTGTCAATTTGGTGCTTCTCCATGATGAAGGGTGGGGCGAGCTGAATCGTGTCGCCGCCGTAGCGGACATAAAAGCCTTTGTCCCAGCATTTCATGGCCACCTCATAAGGGCGTTTGGCAGGTTCACCCGGCACGGCCTCAAGCGTGAAACCAGCGGCCAAGCCGTAATTGCGAATATCGGTGACGTTGCGCACACCTTTCAAGCTGTGCACCGCCGCCTCAAAGTAGGGCGCCAAAGCATTGACCCGCGACAGCATGTCTTCATTCACCAGCACGTCCAATGCGGCCAACCCCACGGCACAGGCCACAGGGTGGGCCGAGTAGGTATAGCCGTGGGCGAACTCCAGCATGTACTCGGGGCCACCTTGCGCCATGAAGGTGTTGTAATGTCAGCGTTGGCCAACACCGCACCCAAGGGCTGGGTGCCGTTGGTGATTTGCTTGGCCACGTTCATGATGTCAGGCGTGACGCGAAAGGACTCGGCGCCGGTGTAGCTGCCACAGCGGCCAAAGCCGGTGATGACCTCGTCAAAAATCAGCAAGATGTTATGGGCGGTGCAAATCTCGCGGATGCGCTGCAAATAGCCCACTGGCGGGATGACCACGCCCGACGACCCCGAGAAGGGTTCGATGATGACAGCGGCGATGTTGGATGCGTCATGCAAGGCGATGAGGCGCAACATTTCTTCGGCCAAATGCGCGCCATGCATGGGCATGCCTTTGGAGAAGGCGTTTTCCGGTAACTGGGTGTGCGGCAGGTGATCGGCCTCCACCCCTTGGCCAAAGGTCTTGCGGTTGCCGGGGATGCCGCCCACCGAAATGCCGCCAAAGTTCACGCCGTGGTAGCCTTTTTCGCGCCCAATAAAACGGGTTTTGCTGCCCATGCCTTTGGCTCGCCAATAGGCCCGCGCCATTTTCAAAGAGGTGTCTGCAGACTCTGAACCCGAGCCAGTGAAAAACACATAGTCGAGGCCATTGGGCGTGAGGGCTTTCAAGCGGTTGGCCAATTCGAAAGACTTGGGGTGACCGTGTTGAAACGCAGGCGAATAGTCCAGCGTCGCCATTTGCTTAGCGGCGGCTTCGACCAACTCGGGGCGTGCATGGCCCAAGCCACAACACCACAGTCCTGACAAGCCGTCCAAAATTTGCCGCCCGTCCACATCGGTGTAATACACGCCCTTGGCGCTGGCAATCAAGCGCGGCTTGGCTTTGAAGTTACGGTTGCCGGTGAAGGGCATCCAATGCGCTTCTAGAAACGCTTGGTCATACGGGCCCGTTGTTGTCATGGGGGCATCATTGAGCTTCATGTTTATCTCCTGCGGCCGCCGCCGCCCAGCAAACTGCCTAAAACGCCGCGAACAATTTCACGGCCAATCGCCGAACCCACGGTGCGAACAGCACTTTTCACCACCAACTGCGCCACACCATCGCGTTTACCGCCTCTGGGCCCAGAGCTGCCAAACAGCATATCCGAGACGCCAGCCATCAAGCCACCACCTTCGTCGCTTTGCGCGGCTTTGATTTGTGCTTGGCTTTGTTGCACCGCGTTATCGTCCATGGCGGGAGCTCGCCCTTTGATCATCTCGTAGGCCGATTCGCGGTCCACGGTTTTTTCATAGACACCGGCCACTAAGGAATTTTGCAAAAGCGCTTGGCGTTGCGCGGCGGTGATGGGGCCCAGCTGACTGGCTGGGGGCAGCACAAAGACACGCTCGGTTTCGCTGGGGCGACCTTTGGCGTCCAGCAAACTGACCAGCGCTTCACCCACCGCCAAATCGGTGATGGCGGCTTCAATATCGAGGCCTTTTTTCGGGCGCATGGTTTGCGCGGTGGCGGCCACGGCTTTTTGGTCGCGTGGCGTGAACGCCCGCAGCACATGTTGCACGCGGTTGCCCAGCTGGGCCAGCACACTGTCAGGGATGTCCAGCGGGTTTTGGGTGACGAAATACACGCCCACGCCTTTGGAGCGCACCAAACGCACCACCAGCTCGATGCGCTCGATCAAGGCCTTGGGCGCTTCATTGAACAGCAAATGCGCTTCGTCAAAAAAGAACACCAGCTTCGGTTTATCAGGGTCGCCGATTTCCGGTAATTGCTCGAACAACTCCGAGAGCATCCACAGCAAAAACGTGGCGTACAAGCGCGGTGAATTCATCAGCTTGTCGGCCGCCAAGATGTTGACCACGCCGTGACCGTTGCCATCGGTTTGCATGAAGTCGTGGATGTCGAGCATGGGCTCGCCAAAGAACTTGTCGCCGCCCTGCTGCTCGATTTGCATCAAACCGCGCTGGATCGCGCCGATGCTGGCCGCGCTGACGTTGCCGTACTCGGTGGTGAATTCTTTGGCGTTGTCCCCCACAAATTGCAGCATGGCGCGCAGGTCTTTGAGGTCGAGCAGCAACATGCCCTGGTCGTCAGCGATTTTGAATACCAGGTTGAGCACGCCTTCTTGGGTATCGTTCAAATTCAGCATGCGCCCCAACAGCAAGGGGCCCATGTCGCTGACGGTGGCGCGCACCGGGTGGCCTTGTTCGCCAAACACATCCCACAAGGTGGTGGGGCAGGGCGCAAAAGCGGGGGTGTCTAAGCCGCGCTCTTTCAATATGGAGGCCATTTTGTCGGACAGCTTGCCCGATTGGCTCAGCCCGTCAGGTCGCCTTTGACGTCGGCCATGAACACCGGCACGCCAATGCGCGAGAGGCTTTGCGCCATGGTTTGCAAGGTGACGGTTTTGCCCGAACCGGTGGCACCGGTGATCAGGCCATGGCGGTTGGCGAGTTGGGGCAATAAAAAGCACTCTGCCGTGGCGTTGCGGGCGATCAAAAGTGGATCAGACATGGCGTTTCTCTGAAAAAGGGCAGATCAAGCAGTTGCGGTTTGCGAGAAAACCGACTTATTTCAGCGGAGCTTAGCGCAAAGAGGCGTTGGAATCCGCGCGGGCCATCTCAGTATTGACCCGACGTGCGCCGTTGAAGCGCTTGACCCAGTAGCTGTCGCTCATATCTTCAATGCGGACTTCACCGCCTGAGCGTGGCGAGTGAATGAACTTTCCATCACCTATATAGATACCGACATGGCTGAAGGCGCGGCGCAAGGTGTTGAAAAACACCAAATCGCCAGGCTTAAGTTCAGATTTGTCAATTTTTTCGGTGACTGCTGCTTGCGCCTTGGCGTTGTGCGGCAAAACCAAGCCTAAGGTGTTTTCATACATGGCTTGCACAAAACCGCTGCAGTCAAACCCTTGGATGCCGGTACCGCCGCGGCGGTAGGGCACGCCCAAATAACCCATGGCGTTGACCACCAAGTCGGAGGCTTGCGAGCCAACGTTTTGGCCGACATCAACCACGGCCTGAACCACGCCGCGCTGAATCAGCAGCAAGTCGAGATCATCATGCGCGGCGTTATGGGGCGCGGCATGGGCCCCCCAAACGCAAAGCATGGACAGTGACAACAGGTGTTTCAGCATGGGG
>RFMX01000150.1 GCA_009927495.1 Betaproteobacteria bacterium | reverse complement strand
TGCAGCACCGGCGCTTCCACCATCTTGACGATGTCGGTGCAAAACACGCTGGAGCGCATATCGCGGGGATCGGAGGTGGTGAAGCCGATTTGGTTGTTGATGATGATGTGCACCGTGCCGCCCGTGGAGTAGCCACGGGTTTGCGCCAGCGCCAGGGTTTCTTGGTTGACACCTTGGCCACCTAAAGCGGCGTCACCATGCACCAACACCGGCAGCACTTGGCTGCCTTTGGGGTCGCCACGGCGGTCCATGCGTGAACGCACAGAGCCTTCGACCACAGGGTTGACGATTTCCAAATGCGAGGGGTTAAAGGCCAAGGACAAATGCACCGGACCGCCTGGGGTGGACACATCCGAGCTGAAGCCTTGGTGGTATTTCACATCGCCTGCAGGCAGATCTTCGGGGGCGGTGTGGTCAAACTCTGCGAACAAATCGGCGGGCAATTTGCCCATGGTGTTGACCAACACATTCAGGCGGCCACGGTGGGCCATGCCAATCACCACCTCTTGCACGCCTTTGATACCGGCCATGTGGATCAACTCGTCCATGGCGGCGATGAAACTCTCGCCACCTTCCAAGGAGAAGCGTTTTTGGCCCACGTATTTGGTGTGCAGGTAGCGCTCCAAGCCCTCGGCGGCAGTGAGGCGATCGAGGATGTGCTTTTTCTTTTCGGCGCTGAAAGTAGGTTTGCTGCGAATGCTCTCCAACTTTTGCTGCCACCAACGCTTTTGCCCCATGTCGGTGGTGTACATGTACTCCGCGCCCAAGGTGCCGCAATAGGTTTCTCGCAAGGCGTTGACCAACTCGCGCAGGCTCATGCGGTCTTTGCCAAAGAAGGTGTTGCTGGTGTCGAACACGGTTTCTTGGTCGGCGTCGCCAAAACCATAGAACGAGGGTTCGAGTTCAGGAATGTTGGGTCGCTCGGTGCGCTGAAGTGGGTCCAGATTGGCCCAGCGTTGACCCACGTTGCGGTAAGCGGCGATCAGCTGCTGCGCAGCCGTGCGCTTGCGGCCCATTTCGGCGTCGGCACTGGCCATGACCACGCGGGTGCCGCCTTGTTTGGCGCGTTCGGCAAAGGCATTGACCACCGGCAAATGCGGCACGTCTTTGGCGTTGCTGCCGTCAACAGCGGGAACATGTTGCAGGGCGTCGAAATACTTACGCCAGCTGTCAGGCACGCTGCCGGGGTTGGCGAGGTAGTTTTCGTACATCTCTTCGACGTACGGGGCGTTGCCCCCGAAGAGATAAGTGTTGCCTGCATAGGCTTGATAGACGGACGAACCCGTCTGCGATGAATCGCTCATGGCGCTGACCTCCGTTTCCCTGCAGGAAACATTAGCTTGGTTGAAGAACCCTCCACGACACGGCTGAACCGGCTAGTGGATGCGATCAAGAGCTTCTCCCCTTGACGTGTGAGCCCATTGTGCCACCGATGCTTGACAGTTTCACGACAAATTTTCAAACCTTGTGCGTCTCTTCCAGCAGTCACGCTTAGCCACCCGCCTTGGGGACGCATTTTTCTGGTCTTTCGCTCAAAAAATGGTCCCCAAGCCGTGCGGCTCAGGATAGATGTTCATGAAGCGCGAAAAATCCACTTCAACTTGACCGATGTGCTGGGTCAAATGCGTAGCGAACGTTGCCGCTTGCGGCGGTGAGCGGCATTTGAGCCCAGCGCGGCGGGCAAGCTGCGTGAATTAATGGGAATCTGAGCCCCAAGAGCACTTCTTAACCCAGCTGCTCTTTGATTTGCTGCAAAGGCGTGGGATCGTCGATGGTGGTCAGGTCGCCCGGGTCGCGCTTTTCGCAGACCGCTTGAATGGCGCGTCGCAGCAATTTGCCGCTGCGGGTCTTGGGTAGCACACTCAGGAACAACACCCGTGACGGCCGCGCCACCGCGCCCAACTGACTGTCCACCAGTTTCATGATCTCGCCTTCTAACTTTAAGCGAGCAGGCGCATCGCCTAAAGCGGAGGCGTCTTTGGCGACCACAAACGCCATGGCAACCTGGCCTTTGAGCTGATCGGCCACGCCGACCACCGCCACCTCGGCCACATTCGGGTGGCTGG
>RFMX01000465.1 GCA_009927495.1 Betaproteobacteria bacterium | reverse complement strand
GAACGCTTCTTTTTCGGTGCTGCCAGTGACCAACCAATAGTCTTGGGTGATGCCAAATTTTTGGTAGCTTTGGCCGCCAACAGCCACGCCGTTGTGGCAACCCGCGCAACCAGTGTCGATGAAGGTTTTCAAACCTTGCTTGGCTTGGGCGCTCAGGGCTTTGGTGTCGCCTTTCAAATAACTGTCAAACGGCGCGGGGGTGAGCAAGGTACGCTCAAATGCCCCAATAGCTTTGCCCCAGTTCTCCACACTCAAAGCTTTGGCTTCACCTGGGAAAGCTTTCTCAAACCAAGGCTGGTAGCCCAAGGTTGCCAGCTTTTTCTCGACTTGCTCGTAGTTGGCATTGCCATAGGCCACGGGACTGGTGAGGGCTTTGACGGCTTGCTCTTCCACCGTGGCACGGTTGCCGCCGTAGTGCTGGGCCATCAACAAAGAGGTGTTGAACACCGTATGCGCATTGCGGGGCAACACCTTGCCAAAAATGCCTAAGGACAAGGGCAAGCTGTCTGCGCCATAGTAAGCAGGGTTGTGGCAACTCACGCAACCTTGACGACCGTCGCTGGAGACGCGGGTTTCGTAAAACAAGGCTTTGCCAAGCGCCACACGCTCAGGTGTCAGCGCTGTGTTTTCCAGCGCGGAGCTTTCCGGCAAAGGCTTGAACAAGGACTTGGCCTTGTCGAGCAAAGCTTGGTCATCGCTGGCAGCACCTGCCGATGTAGCCACCAACAGCGCTGCGCTGCACACAGCGGCAAGCGCCACCGAAGAAAATACCCATGTTGATTTACGCATAACAGCCTTTGAAAAAAATCAGAACAAACCGACGATATTGCCTTGCGCATCCACATCGATGGCATGGGCAGAGGGTACTTTGGGCAGACCTGGCATGGTCATCACGTCACCACACACCATGACGATGAACTCGGCACCTGCGGCCAAACGCACTTCGCGGATGTTCATGGTGTGGCCCGAAGGCGCACCCAAAAGTTTGGGATCGGTGGAAAAAGAGTACTGGGTTTTGGCGATGCAAATGGGGTAGTGGCCATAACCCTGCTCTTGCAGTTTGTCGATTTGCCCACGGATTTTGGCGTCAGCAGAAATGCCTTGTGCGCCGTAAATTTTTTGCGCGACTGTTTGGGCCTTTTCCCATAGCGTAGCGGTTTCGGGATAGACAAACTGAAACTGGTTGGGTTGCTCGCACAAAGCCACCACCACGTTTGCTAAGTTGACCGCACCCGCGCCACCCTCGGCCCAGTGCTTGGCCACCACCACCTGTGCGCCATAGGCGGCGCAGGCTTTTTCCAGCAAGCTGATTTCGGCGGGGGTGTCTTCGGTACGGTGATTGATGGCCACCACACAAGGCAAACCATAGTGGTTTTTGATGTTGCCCAAGTGGCGCTCAAGGTTGACCATGCCTTTTTTCAAGGCATCTAGGTTTTCAGTACCCAGTTCCTTCACGCCGACACCGCCGTGGTATTTCAAAGCACGAACGGTGGCTACCAATACCACCGCTGAGGGTTTCAAGTTGGTTTTGCGGCATTTGATGTCGATGAATTTTTCAGCACCCAAGTCGGCACCAAAACCGGCTTCGGTAACCACATAGTCGGCCAATTTCATGGCGGTGGCCGTGGCAATCACCGAGTTGCAACCGTGGGCAATGTTGGCAAACGGTCCGCCGTGGATGAAGGCCAAATTGTTTTCCAAGGTTTGCGCGATATTAGGGGCCAATGCGTCCTTGAGTAAAGCGGCCATCGCGCCATGGGCTTGCAAATCGCTGGCAAGCACGGGAGAGCCTTCAGTGTTGTAGGCCACCACGATGCGTCCCAAGCGGGTCTTCAAGTCGGCCAAACTGGTGGCCAAACAAAAAATCGCCATCACTTCAGACGCCACCACGATGTCAAAGCCGTCTTCGCGTGGCACGCTGTTGGCGGTACCACCTAAGCCGACCACCATTTGGCGCAAAGCGCGGTCGTTCATGTCCATCACCCGCTTCCAAACGATGCGGCGGGTGTCGATGTTCAAGGTATTGCCATGGTGGATATGGTTGTCGAGCATGGCCGACAAGAGGTTGTGCGCCAAAGCAATCGCACCAAAGTCACCGGTGAAGTGCAGATTGATGTCTTCCATGGGAACAACTTGCGCCATGCCGCCACCGGTTGCACCCCCCTTCATGCCAAACACAGGGCCCAAGGAAGGTTCACGCAGGCAAATCAGGCTCTTTTTGCCAATCTTGCACAAGGCGTCGCCCAAACCCACGGTGGTGGTGGTTTTGCCCTCGCCTGCGGGTGTGGGTGAAATCGCGGTCACCAAAATGAGTTTGCTGTCAGTTTTGGCTGGCAGGCTGGCGATATGCTTCAACGACAGCTTGGCTTTGTGGTGACCATAGGCGTACAAATGGTCGTCAGCAATGTGCATATGCTGCTTGACCAACTCGGGGATGCGCTTTAGATGAGCGGCTTGGGCGATTTCAATATCACTTTGCATGGCAGTTTTATGGTCAAAATAATTGTGTTGCAGAGTTTACAAGCCCCTGTTTGACTGAGCGCAAAATAATCGGGGTCAGACCCCGATTAAATAATGGGAATCTGACCCTGATGAATGATGGAGATTTCAATGAAAAAATACGTGCTGCTTTCGGCCTTGTTCGCTGTCCCTGGGGTGTATGCACAGTCTCGCCTAGATGTTGCATTTGCTTGGAACATCAGCCACCGCTGCTCGCCGGTATCGCCTGAGATTCGCCTCAAAGATATTCCATCAGGCACAACCACCCTTCGCATCAAAATGACCGACTTGGACCAAAAAGACGATGACCATGGCGGCGGCGAGATCAGCCAAAGCGAGCCTTTTGGCAATAGCTTCACCATTGCTTCAGGTGCTTTGAAAGCTTACAAGGGCCCCTGCCCTGAAAATTTCACCACCTTGGGCCATGAATACCAGTTCACCGTCACCGCCTTGGGCGCTGAAGACAAGCCTTTGGCCGTGGGCAGCGCCAAAGCCGCGTTTTCCGCGAAATTTGTGATCTTGCAGGGCCTGTTAAAAAGCCCTTGAGCCGCGTATATCGCCGATCAGGTCGTTGTAAAGACCCTTGAATTCATATTCGCTCAGGGTCGGCATGGACAGCGTAATAGGCATATCTTGCTGAACGCGGTGCTTGGGCCACGGCAGCACATTCAACCAGCATTTGTTCACCGCATATTTCAGACAAACCCGAAGGCTCAGGATCACTTGTTCGATGTGGGCTTGGGACAGGCCTTTACGCCCAAGCGTGTCAGTGAACTGGCGAATACGCATCGCGGTGATGTCGTACAGCTGGCTTTCTCCCAAAAAAGGCAATAAGTGGTCCTTAAAATGGGCTCCTCGGCGAGCCAATACAGCTTGGCTTAAACGCGCAGCTTCATGCGCCATGTAAAGCTGGGCAAGCTGTTTGAAATTGTGTGGCTCACTGAGGTGGTTAGACAATGATCAGCTCCCGCAGGCTTTCAACCCGCAACATAACGAGTGCGATGTCCGGTTTGGACATCCCAGCCGCAGTCAGCACATCTTTGAGCACATCGGCAACCTCGTCGAAGTGCATGCCACTGATATGGAACTTGGCATGCGCAGTGTACATATCTCTACCGGTATAGAACTCTGCGGGTTTACCCATGACAAACGCCACGTATTTCACCGTGTGCTGGGCCAAGTGTTCCATATCAATGCCGTCAAAGTAGCCTGCCAAGTGATGACGCGTCATGATTTCTTGGTGAAAGGCTTTGACGACTTTGGCAATGGTGGGTATGCCGCCGTACTTGTCAAACAAGGTCTCGAACTCAGGGGGCTTGGGCGGGGCAGGCGCGGCCGCAGCAGGCGCTGCCTCCAGGGAGCTGGCTTTTTTGCCAAAAGCCGAGCCTAGGCTGTCGTGAAAATCACGCGATCCACATTTCGAACACTTCAAAGGCTTGGTTTCTTCTGAAGCGACGCCGCACTTGCTACAAACTTTGGATGCCATGATGAGCCTGTATTGTGAAAATTGACAAGATGCTATCTGAAAGAGGTCAAATATATTGATTTAATGTGTGATTTTGATGTAAATCTGTACCGGCGTGAAATTTGCTTATCCCTTGGTAGTGTCAATATTTCGTTGACTTTAACCGTCACCCACAGGTGGCAAAGGGGATACACATGCTGAGATTGATTGCTTTCATCGTCACTTCGACCCTTTTAACCCCCCTTGCCCAGGCCGAACACTGGCGCTACTGTGCAGCCAATGCGCCTGAATCTACGCCCTGCAAAGCCTATGTGGCGTCTGCTTTGTCAGGCAATCTACCCCCTGCTGACAGCAACGAGGTGCCACGCTACACCTCAGGCACCCCGGTTTCCTTGACGGTCAACCCTTTGCAATCTGGCGATGTACCCAGTTTTGGCTACACCCCTGCCAGTGCACTGCAGCCCTTTCTTCAAATGACCGCTTCTATTTTGGTGAGATAAACCCATGAACACCCATGTCCACTCCGCCCCTGTTGGCATTCAAAGTTTTCACATCAACCCCTGGACCTTTTGGCTGATGCTTCAAGTGGCGTTCATCGTTGCAATCACCATGGTCACGCTGTGGGCGATGCCGCACAACCCGCAAAGCGACCGCGAACGCTTGGACATCGAACACAGTATTGAAGAACGCACACTGTGGCAGCAACTCAATGCCCGCCAATGCAATTTGGCCGATGAAAGTGTGCAAGCTTTGCAGCAGCAACTCAGCGCCTACAACCTCAATGGACGCAGCCGCGTTCAAGCCGATATCGACCAACTCAAGCTCAAGCTCAATGAAGCCCAGGCCATGGTGGACTACGCTGTGCTGCAGGGCTATCCCAACGGCATGATTGTTCGGGAAGAAATCACCAAAGTGAATTTGTACAAAAAGAAGATGGCCGATCTGCGCTGGGAAGACCAGGCCTTTAGCTACGACTTGATTGCCGACCCCGATATGCGCAATTACGCGGTGCAATGCGCCAGCAACGATGGCTTACTCTCCCAAGCTCGCTCAGCGCTGGACGACGCCAATATGCAGCATGCCCAGACCCAGCGCCAAGGAACGGTTATATATTTGCTGGCCTGTCTGAGCTACATTGTTTTGGCGATGGGCAGTTTGGCTTTTCAGCAT
>RFMX01000463.1 GCA_009927495.1 Betaproteobacteria bacterium | reverse complement strand
GACTCGGGGAGGTTGACCATTCGGGCTGTGGCCGCGTCCACCAGTTCTTTGTCCCAATGCACCTCGGGGAACTCGTGGCTGATTTGCTCGGCGATTTCATCCCACATCACCATGGCGTGGCGCTGGGCATTGGATTTGGTGACCACCGTCAACAACTTGCGCGGCCGCGACTGCGCCAAGCCAAAGGCGTAGCGCATGATGCGCTCCACCCCGTGCGGGTGAGGATGGAGACATCGGTGGCCACCTCGGTGGGATGGCCTTGGTGGACACGACCGCCAATACCGGCGTACTCGCCTTCGGAGTTTTCCCGCACGATGACCCAGTTGAGTTGCGCGGGGGTGCAGCGTTTCAAAGGCGCATCAATGCCGGGCAAGATGCGGATGGGTCGCACATTGGCGTACTGGTCAAAGCCTTGGCAAATTTTCAGGCGCAAGCCCCACAAGGTGATGTGGTCGGCAATCTCGGGGTCACCCGCCGAGCCAAACAAAATCGCGTCGTGTTCACGTAAAGCCTTTAAGCCGTCAGCTGGCATCATCTCACCATGGGTGCGGTACCAGTCGCCACCCCAGTCAAATTGGGTGAAGGCAAAGCGCAGCGTGGGTTGGTGCTGACCTAAGGCTTGAAGGACTTGCTGACCGGCAGGAATGACTTCCTTGCCGATCCCGTCGCCTGGGATGCAGGCGATGCGAAAGGTTTTCACATTTAGCCCATATGCAGGCCACCGTTGCAGGAGAAGTCTGCGCCGGTGGTGAAGCCTGATTCGTCACCCGCCAACCAACCCACGATGGAGCCGATTTCTTCGGGTGTGCCCAAACGCTTCACAGGGATGGTGGCCACGATTTTTTCAAGCACTTCAGGCTTGATGGCCTTGACCATGTCGGTGCCAATGTAGCCAGGGCTGACCGTGTTGACGGTCACGCCCTTGTTGGCCATTTCTTGCGCCAAGGCCATGGTGAAGCCATGCATACCGGCTTTGGCAGCCGAGTAATTGGTTTGGCCAGACTGGCCTTTTTCGCCATTCACAGACGAGATTTGGATGATGCGGCCCCAGCCTTTTTCCACCATGCCCGGCACCACTTGTTTGGTCACGTTGAACATGGCGTTCAAGTTGGTGTCGATGACGGCTTTCCAGTCCTCAGGCGTCATCTTCAGGAACATACGGTCGCGGGTGATGCCCGCGTTGTTCACCAAGACATCGATGGGGCCATGCTCGGCCACCGCTTTGGAAAATGCGTCGGTGGTGGAAGTCCAATCGGCCACATTGCCGACTGACGCGTAAAAGGTGTAACCCATGGCCTTTTGCTCGCCCAGCCATTTGTCAAAGTCGCGGCTAGGACCGCAACCGGCAATGACTTTGTAGCCCATTTTGTGCAGGCGATGGCAGATGGCGGTTCCAATGCCGCCCATGCCGCCTGTGACGTATGCGATTTTTTGACTCATGTGAATATCTCCAGTGATTGGTTTTTAGAGGGTGGGTTGGGTTTACGCACGTGCTTTGACGTAACGCCCAGGTGCTGGCTCGATGGCTTTGTAATCGCCACGGCCGTATTTTTTGGGGGCGGTTACTTGTTGTCCGCCGTGTTTTTTCAGCCAAGCCGACCAGTCCGGCCACCAGCTGCCAGCATGCTCTTGCGAGTTGGCGCTCCAGTCTGAAAACTGCTTGGGAAATTGGCTGTCTTTGCCAGTCCAGTAGCTGCGTTTTTTGGCTTCGGGGGGGTTGATCACCCCCGCGATATGCCCCGAAGCGCCCATCACAAAACGCTTGGGGCCCAGAAACACTTGGGTGGAAGCGTAGGCTGCATCGATAGGCACGATATGGTCTTCGCGTGAGCCATAGATGTACAAAGGCGTGTCCACGCGGCGCATATCCATAGCCTCGCCACACACCTTTGCTTTGCCCACCTTGGTGAGGTTGTTTTCAAGGTAAGTGTTGCGCAGATACCAAGCGTACATGGGACCGGGCAAATTGGTGGCGTCGCTGTTCCAGTAGAGCAAATCGAAAGGCGGCGGAGTTTCGCCTTTGAGGTAATTGCCCACCACGTAGTTCCAGACCAAATCGTTGGGTCGCAAGAAACTGAAGGTTTGTGCCATGTCGCGGCCTGCCATCAAGCCACCATCAGAAAACTGGGCCTCACGAAATTTGACAAACGCTTCATCGATGAACACATCAAGCACACCCGTGTGCGCAAAATCCACCAAAGTGGTGAGCAAAGTGGCGCTGGCCACCGGGTCTTGCCCACGAGCCGCCAACACCGCAAGTGCATTGCTGAGGATGGTGCCGCCCACACAAAAACCCAAGGCATTGATTTGCGGCATATTGCCGATGCGACGCGTTACCTCGATGGCCTCAAGGGCGCCTTTTTCTACATAGTCGTCCCAGGTGGTGTGGGCCATGGCGGCGTCGGGGTTGCGCCAACTCACCACAAAGGTGCGGTGACCTTGCGCCACCGCATAGCGAATCAGCGAGTTGGTGGGCTGCAGGTCAAGGATGTAAAACTTGTTGATGCAAGGCGGGATCAGCAAAAAAGGCCGCTGGTACACCTTAGCCGTGAGGGGTTTGTATTCCAGCAGTTGAAACAACGCGTTTTCAAACACCACCGCACCTTCGGTGGTGGCGACGTTTTTGCCCACCTCGAACAGGCTTTCATCGGTCATGGACACATGGCCTTGCCGCATATCGTGCAACATGTTTTGCACGCCTTGGGCAATGCTCTCGCCTTTGGTGTCGATGGCCTTTTGTTGGGCTTCGGCGTTGAACGCTAAGAAGTTGCTTGGCGCTGAGGCTGCCGCCCATTGTTCGACCGCAAAGCGGATACGCGCTTTGGTTTTGTCGTCGGTGTCCAAGGCCTCGGTCATGCCCATCAAGGTGCGGGCATTGAGCAAATACATGGCCGCAGAAAACGCGGCCAAGGGGTTGTGCTGCCAAGCTTCGGCGGAAAAGCGGCGGTCTTTCAGCTTGGGGGTGTCATGCAAGCCCTGTTGCCATAAGCGCATGACCTCTTGGGCGTAGGACGATTGCAGCTCGGCGACTTGATCGGTATGAAAGTTCAGTTGCGGCAAAGAGGGCATGGCGTGTAGAAGTTAGCTTTGAAGTCATCTTATGCCAAACCTCTTACAAAAAACTTCCAATCATTCCAATAAAGCTATGCCTGCAGCAAAGCGTCCAGTGACCCCATCGCGGCGGTAGGAGAAAAATACCGACGGGTTGGAAAAGGTGCACCAAGATGGTGTGCTGTCATTGCCTTCGATAGCTGTCACCGGCCACTGGGCCAATTGAAGACGGGCCAACTGCGCCAAATCACACAGGTACTTACCCGCGGCGGCCAAGGGCTCAAACGATGAGACGGACAAAGGGTCTTGGGTAACAAAAGCTTGGCGTACCTCCTCGCCCACTTCAAAAGCCTTGGGTCCTATGCAGGGACCTAGCCAAACCTTCACGTCGTCTAAAGCAGCGCAGCTGCGCAAAGCACGGCGAGTGGCCTCCAACACCCCACCCTGACCTGACATGCCCGCCAAGCCACGCCAACCCGCATGGGCGGCGGCCACCACTTTCTTTGAAGGGCTGTAAAACAAAATAGGCAAACAGTCGGCCACCATGATGGTGCAAGCCACACCGATTTTTCGGGTGAAACAAGCGTCGGCTTGTTGGCCATCGGGCGTATCGTGGTGCAGCTGCGCCACCACATTGCCATGCACTTGACGCATGAACACGGCGCGTTGGTGCAGTTGAAACGCCAGCAACTGGCGGTTGTTGAAAACCGCTTGGGGGTCATCGCCCACATGGTCGCCCAAATTGAAGCTGTTGTAGGGTGCTTGCGACGTGCCGCCATCCCGGGTGGTGCAAAACACCTTGGCCCCTGACCACTGGGGCAACACGGGCAAGGCGTCAGGCTTCAAAATCGGGGCAGGCAGAAGGTTGAGCGACTTGGAAGGCAGGCAAAGCCATGCAAGCCTCAAAGATTTGCAAAGTGCGGTCTAGGCCACTCAAGTCCACTTTGAATCGGTTGGCATTGAAGATTTGCGGCACCAACACACAATCGGCCATGCTGACGTGGTCGCCATGGCAAAAGCGCCCCGTGGCTGGGTGCTGCAGTTGTTTCTCGAAAGCCTCTAGGCCTGAACGCACCCAGTGGTGGTACCACGTGTTTTTGCTGTCCTCGTCCAATTTCAACGTGCCGGTGAGGTATTTCAAGACCCGCAGGTTGTTCAAAGGATGAATTTCACAAGCGATAGATTGGCACAAGGCGCGAACACGGGCCCTGCCAGCCGCCTCTTTGGGCATCAAAGGACATTGCGGGAACTGTTCGTCTAGGAATTCCATGATGGCCATGGACTGCGTCAGTCGCAAGCCATCCACTTCCAACACCGGAACCAAGGCATCAGCGTTGACGCCAGTGAAGTCGTCTTGCAACTGATGGCCTTTGGCCAAATGCACTGGTTCATAGACATAGGGCAGGCCTTTCAAGGCCAAAGCGATGCGAACCCGAAACGAGGCAGAGGAACGGAAATAGGAATACAGCTTCATGGGTCATAGGATAAGGGTTTTGCTGAGCTTTGGTGCCAACTGGCTAATCGCTACACTCGGTGACAAATTTTTCCTCCCAAAGAACCCCTTGCTGAAAAACCCTGTCAAACATTGCCGCAACTGCGGCACCGCAGTACTGATGCGCTTGCCTGATGATGGCGACACCCGTCAGCGTGCCGTTTGCCCCGCTTGCCACACGGTGCATTACGACAACCCGCTGAATGTGGTGGGTACCATTCCTGTGTGGGGAACGCAGGTGCTTTTGTGCAAACGCAATATCGAACCGCGCAAAGGGTTTTGGACCCTGCCCGCAGGCTTCATGGAGTTGCACGAATCTTTGGCCCAAGGCGCAGAACGTGAAACCGACGAAGAGGCTGGCGCTGAAATTGAGATGCAAGCGCTGTTCACCGTGATCGATGTCCCCAAGGTCGGGCAAGTGCATTTTTTCTTTCTCGCCGAATTGCAAAGCCCGCTGTTTGACCCAGGCCATGAAACCATGGAAGCCAAGCTGTTTGACGAGGCGGATATTCCTTGGGATGACTTGGCGTTTCGCACGGTACGCGAAACCTTGAAGGCGTTTTATGCTGACCGCAAGACGGGCGAGTTTGGTTTTCACCAACTTGTCATCAGCTAAGTACGTCATTGCATTAAACCCATGCCGCGGGTAATCACCTCTTTCATGATCTCGTTGGTGCCGCCATAAATGCGCTGCACCCTTGCGTCAGCATAAGCGCGGGTAATGGGGTATTCCCACATAAAGCCACTCCCTCCGTGCAGCTGCACACAAGCGTCCATCACCTTGCATTGCAAGTCGGTACACCAGTACTTGGCCATGCTGGCAGTGGCCGTGTCCAGCTTGTCAAGCAGCAGCAGTTCGGTGCATTTGTCCACAAACACCTGCGCGATTTGCACCTCGGTTTGCAACTCGGCCAAGGTGAAGCGGGTGTGCTGAAACGCGGCCACTGCTTGGCCAAACACTTGGCGTTGCTTGACAAAGTCCACGGTCCAGCCAATGGCAGCAAGCGATGCAGCCACCGCCCCGATGGCGATTTGCAAACGCTCCCACGGCAGCTGTTCCATCAAACAGATAAAGCCTTTGTTGATCATGTCCGCGCCACCCAGCAAAGCCTCGGCGGGCAAACGCACATTGTCGAAAAACAGCTCGCAGGTATCTTGGGCTTTGAGCCCCAGCTTTTTCAAAGGCTTGCCTTTGGTGAAACCGGGTGTACCTGCTTCCAACAAAAACAGGCTGGTTCCCTTGGCCCCTGCGGCGGGGTTGGTTTTGGCAACCACGATGACCAAATCCGAATGCCATCCGTTGGTGATGTAGGTTTTGCTGCCATTGAGCACAAAGGAGCCATCCGCCTGCACCATAGCCGTGGATTTGATGCCTTGCAAATCGCTGCCTGCCGCCGGTTCGGTCATGGCAATGGCGCCGACCATGTCGCCACGGCCATGGCGGGTAAGTAACGCTGCTTTTGCGCTTCGGTGCCGTAATGCTGCAAATAGGGCGCCACGATTTCGGTGTGCAAACCGTAGCCTATGCCGCTGAAACCGGCGGCGCTAAGTTCTTCCATTTGGATAATGGAATAAAGCTTGTCGGCATCAAAGCCACCATAGGCCTCGGGCTGGGTCATGCACAAAAAACCCAAGGCCCCCGCTTTGACCCAGACCGGCTTATCCACATAGCCTTGCTCCTCCCAAGCCGCATGGTGGGGAGCGATTTCAGCAGCCATGAAACGGCGAAAGCTGTCGCGAAAGGCCTGATGCTCAGGGCTGAATAGTGTGCGTTCAATCATGCTTGTCTCCAAAGCTTAGTGAGAGGGAAAACCCTTGCGCGCATCTTCCTATAATTTTTGATTTACTTGCATCGGAGACTTCCCCATGGTTTGGCAACAAATTTACGATCCCTTAGGCAATATGTTGTTGTCTACTTTGTTGGCAGCCGTGCCGGTGGTGGTGATGTTGGTCGGTTTGGGTTTTTTGCACATGAAGGCGCATATCGCCGCAGGTGCGGGCTTGCTTGCCGCGGTGGTGATTGCCATAGCTGTTTATGGCATGCCAAGCGAAATGGCGGCCAGTGCAGCCCTCTACGGCGGCCTGAATGGTTTGCTCCCCATTGGCTGGATTGTGCTCAACATCATCTTTTTGCACCAACTGACCGAACAAAACGGCAGCTTCAAGGTGTTGCAAGACTCGATTGCCGGCATCACCGAAGACCGCCGCTTGCAATTGCTGCTGATTGCTTTTGCGTTTGGCGCTTTCTTTGAAGGTGCGGCCGGTTTTGGTACCCCAGTAGCGGTAACTGCCGCCATCTTGATTGGCTTGGGCTTCTCCCCCTTGGCCGCCTCGGGCTTGTCGCTGATCGCCAATACCGCGCCTGTGGCCTTTGGTGCTTTGGGCACTCCCATCATCACCTTGGCCAAAGTGCATGGCTACGACGCCATGGAAGTCTCCATGATGGTCGGTCGCCAATTGCCTTTCTTCTCGTTGTTGGTGCCGTTTTGGCTGATTTGGGCCTTCGCGGGGCGACGTGCCATGTGGGATATTTGGCCTGCTATTTTGGTCACGGGCGCAAGTTTTGCCATCATGCAATTCTTGGTTTCCAACTACATCGGCCCCGAATTGGTCGACATCATCGCTGCGGTGGTCAGCATGGCCAGCTTGGTCACCTTCTTACGCTTTTGGCAGCCCAAAACCATTTGGACTTCGGTTTCATTGAAGGGCCATGAAACCACAGGCGGCCAAGCGCAAGCTCCACGCGCTGTCACGGTTCATTCACGCGAGGCCATCATCCGCGCTTGGACACCTTGGGCCATCCTGACGGTGTTCATCTTTATATGGGGACAGCCCGCGATCAAAGCCTATCTCAACAGTTTGTTCGCACCACAATTTCCCATGGATGGTTTGCACAACCTGATTGAAAAAATGCCGCCAGTGGTGCCTGTACCTAAAACCGAAAGTGCCATTTACACCCTCAATCTGCTGTCTTCCACAGGAACCGGCATTTTGCTGTCGGCCATCGTGGGCGGCTTGTCAATGAAATACAACCCCCTCAATATGGTTCGTATTTTCTTCTCCACCTTGTGGCTGGTTCGTTATTCACTGTTGACCATTGTGTTGATGTTGGCGCTGGGCTACCTCACCCGTTACTCTGGCACCGACACCACTTTAGGCCTGGCCTTTGCCAATACCGGCGTCTTCTACCCCTTCTTTGGCACCTTGATGGGCTGGTTGGGTGTGGCGCTCACCGGCTCTGACACGGCGTCCAATGTGCTGTTTGGCGGTATGCAAAAAGTTGCGGCTGAACAGCTGGGCTTGTCGCCCAACCTCATGGGTGCGGCCAACAGCTCAGGCGGCGTGATGGGCAAGATGATTGATGCGCAATCCATTGTGGTGGCCTCCACCGCCACGCGATGGTTTAACCACGAAGGCGACATCCTGCGCTATGTGTTTTTCCACTCCATTGCTTTGGCCTGCTTGGTTGGCATCTTGGTGACCCTGCAAGCCTATGTCTTCCCCTTCACCTTGATGGTGGTGCACTGAGTAGTTTCACCCCTTTGTCAGTAGACGCCTTTTTGTCAGCCCCAGTCTTTACAGACTGCAAATGTATTTGTACATGGCTTGGCTGCTAGGGTCGCTGCCAATGGGGATCCAGTCGCTGGGTTGGTAAGCCTCTTCCGACTTTTGACCCGTGGCCATGGGGCCGGGGTAAGCGGCTACCTGCATATTACGTTGGCGGCTTTCTTGGCAGTCGTATTGCCAAACACCGCGGTAAGACATATCGCCTTGGCGGTCGGCTTGCTTGAGGTTTTGGATATGCCAAAACATGCGTAGATTGGCATTTTTCTTGATGTTGGGATCGACATACAAGCCTGTGCCGTATTCATTTTCAGAAACCAAGACCCATTCCGCTGTGGCAGAGAAACTGGCCAATAAACACACTGCTGCAAAGATTTTTTTCATGTGGGTTCCTGAAAGGTTGAGTGAAAAGGTTTTAATACATTCTAAAAACCCCTCTCTATCTGGATTGAATAACCCCAAAGAATCAAGGGTTCAACCATACCTTTGCAACAAAATGACGCAAATACTCATCGTGACTCAAGTTTTGCCTACAAATTCCGAGAATAGAACACCCCCATCACGGATATTTCCGATCAGGATTGCTGCATGAAAAGACTACTCACCCTTTGGCCCGCCCTGTTTTTGCTTGGTTTGGTGGCCTGTGCCGTCAACGGGCCAGTAGCCTCACCCCTAGCACCCAGCCCCCATCAAGTGATTTTGGGTTCCAACAGCTTTGGTTTTCCCCAAAACAAACTCACGGTGCTGGGATCTACCCAAGGCCAAACTTTTGAGACGCGTCACAGCCTGCTTCGCCACGACAGCTGCGCCAAAGGCAGTATGGACATCGTGGAACTGTCTGGCACCATCGACCCGGTCAGCCTGCAAAGTTTGCAAGCGCATATGCACAATTTGTCGCAATGCATCAACCGCCAAGGCCAACGTGTGCCGCCACAGGTCTACCTCAACTCCAATGGAGGCAAACCGATTTTGGGCATCGAGTTAGGTCAAATTTTGGCTCGCTATGGCGCTGAAGCTGTGGTCACCGAAGGCCAGCTTTGCTCGGGTGCTTGCGCTGTGGGGTTTCTTACCGCTAGGCAACGCAGCGTCAAATCCAACGGTCGGGTGGTGTTGTATTTCAATGGCGCAAAAAACAATGGCTTTGACTGTGCCCGATCCAACGATATGATGCCGCTGCAGAACCATTTCTTGGTTGCCGCAGGACGCACGGGTGGCACCGCTTTGTATAACCAAGCCTTGACTTACTGCAACAGCGACAGGGGCTGGGAGATTTCTTGATATGCCGGTGATTGTCATCGCCAACCCCAAAGGTGGGGCTGGCAAATCCACTTTATCGACCAATGTTGCGGGCTTCCTTGCTTCACAGGGCCATGCGGTCATGCTCGGCGATGCTGATATTCAACAGTCTTCGCGTTTATGGCTGAGTCTGCGCCCCGATACAGTGCCCCGCATCACCACTTGGGAATTGCAAGCCGACTTGGTGCTGACCGCCAAGCCGCCCAAAGGCACCACCCATGTGGTGATTGACACACCGGGTGGCTTGGATGGCTGGCGCTTCAAAGAGGTCTTAGGACGTGCGGACAAAATCATGGTGCCCATCATGCCCAGTATTTTCGATATGTATGCAGCCCAAAACTTCCTGACCAAGCTGCGCGAAATCACGCGCCACAGCCGCTGCAAAGTGGGCGTGGTCGGCATGCGGGTGGACGAGCGCACTTTGGCCGCCAGCAAACTGCGCCAGTTCATGGACACACTGGAACTTCCCATCGTGGGCTATTTGCGCGACACACAGCACTATTTGCATTTGGCCGCACACGGCTTGAGCATGTTTGACATCACCCCCAGCAAAGTGGAAAAAGACTTGCTGCAGTGGCGACCGATTTGCCAGTGGTTACAAGACCCTTGACGGGTTACTATCGAGATGGATGGTGCAACAAGGAAACGATCTCATCACCCCGCGCCCAGAATATCGATTCAAAGGAATGGCTACAGCCATGAAAACACCCTCCCCATTTAGCCTGCTTAAATTTCTTGCGGTGTGTTTGACATTCACCTTGCAATACCCAGTAACTGCCCAAACGACAGAAAGCACCGACCCAAGCTTTAAGTTTTGTATGCGTACCTGTGCTTCCAATTCATGCTCAGGGCCAGCATCTGTTGTTGAGAAAAACTGCGCACGAAAATGCTCAGAGCAAAAAATTTCCGTTACCCCATAGGGTGGGTTTTTAAAAATTCCAAAATAGCCTGCGCCACCTTGGAGGGCGCTTCGCGCTGAGGGAAATGCCCCACACCGGGCAACAACTGGCGTTGGTAAGGCCCGCTGAAAAACTTCTCGCGGTTGGCCGAGGTGGCAGGCAAACTCACCCCATCGACTTCGCCGTGCAGCATCAAGGTCGGCACATTCAACACCGGCGCAGGGTGGAGCTTGGCTTCATCGGCGTCGTAATAAGGGTCGCTGGGCGCATGGCCCCAACGGTGTTGGTAAGAGTGCAAGGTCACCTCGGCCCAATCGGGGTTGTTGAACGCCATGGCGGTTTGCTCGAATTCATTGGGCAAATACCAACCCTTGGGTGCCCAGGTGTCCCACATGCGCTGCGAAAACGCTTTGGCGTTGGCGCGTACATAGCGCTCACCTCGAGCGGTGGCCATGAACCAGTGG
The DNA here is from genome assembly GCA_009927495.1 of Betaproteobacteria bacterium. Classification (GTDB taxonomy): domain Bacteria; phylum Pseudomonadota; class Gammaproteobacteria; order Burkholderiales; family Burkholderiaceae_C; genus Limnohabitans. The sequence continues at coordinate 2,027 of RFMX01000463.1, read as the reverse complement.
TACCAGTAAAGCTGGGTTTGTTCCATGCTCAAGTCTTGGGTGGGGTCGTTGGTACCGTAGCCCACCGATATCAACACCATGTGGCTGGCAATGCCTGGCTGTAAACCGCAGGCATTGGCCACCGCCCTCGCCCCCCAGTCGTGTCCGACCAAGACAGGTTTTTCAAGCCCCAAGGCCTGCACAAATTCCACCATGTCACGGCCAAGGCTAGAGAGCTGCCCTGTGCGTGGCGTGTCTTCACGCAAAAACGTGGTGGGTAAAAAACCGCGCAAAGCCGGTGCGATGACGCGGTAACCGGCTTGCACCAATGGCGGCACCACCTCATGCCAGCAGCGCGGACTGTCGGGCCAGCCATGTGCCAGCACGATGGTGTGCTGCCCCTCGGGGTTCCACTCTTTGTAGCCTATACGCAGCAACGCGGTTTCGATGAATTGCATGGGGCGCATGTTACTCAAGCCCTTGGGCGTAAAGCCCGGTCTGTGCCACACTGGCGACATGAAAACCGAAACCTCTCAGGACTGGGTGGGCGCTCAAGCAACGGCGGCCGAATTGCTTCGCCAGCAAAGTGGCCGTGAAGCTTTTCATGCTTTGGTCCCTCCTTTTGGGCCACAGACACTGGAGCAAGCCTATACCAGCCAAGACGCATTTGTTCAACTGCAAGCCGCGCAACGGCATACCCATGTGGGTGGCTACAAAATTGCCATCACCACCCCTGCCATGCGGGCCTTTGTCGGATTTGACGATGCCATCTCGGGTTGCGTGCTGGCAGACACCGTGTTTAGCAACGGTAAAGAGGTGCAGGCTGCACAGTTCCAGCACCTGATCGTGGAGTTTGAGTTGGCCCTGCAGTTTGGCCAAGACCTGCCCGAACGGGATGACGATTGGGACCAGCACAGCATCTTGCCCTACCTAGAGTGCGCTTACCCGTCTCTTGAAATCGCGGATGACCGTTTTGCCGACTACGCGCTGCTAAAACAAGGCTTTTTCAGCTTGGTGGCCGAGAACGCTTGGAACCACGGCGTGGTTTTGGGGTCAGCCATTGCAGCCAAGGACTTTGACCGACTGTGGCAAACCCAAGCCACGGCCTGCATCAACAACCAAGCGATCGGCCAAGGCCATTGTGGTGATGTGATGGGCCACCCTCTGATTGCCATGGCGTGGATCGCCAACCATTTGCGCAGCCGCGGTCGACGCTTCAAAGCAGGCGACTGGGTCACCACCGGCAGTTGGGTGGCGTCCAGTTTCCTCTGGCTGGGCAAAGCCTTCGCTTTGAAATGCCAGGCTTGGCTGAGGTTACTTTGGTGGTTTGTTAAGCACGCCTTCTTGCCTAAAGAAGGGGCCTCTGGTACAGGCAATCTGTTGAAAGCTTTTCATAACGGTGCCGATCTCCACTGGCACAAACACACTCGATTGGGTTTTGGAGATCAAACGTGCACCGCTTTGCATTTGTCCTTCGTAGCCGTAAAACTGTAAATACCTGACTTTGTTTTTATCGCAATCAAACTCTAAATGGGTGGTCGCCGACAAAAGCTGGTTGGCAGTGACGCTGCTGTAGTTGGTCAGCATCCACACCAAGGCATTGCGGCCTTTGAGTTCAACCGTGGTTAGGTCAATCAAGACAGTGTGGCCATCAATATGGCCCATATAGGTCCAAGCGGCATTCGCGACACCTTGCCCCAGCACCAAAGCCATGCAAAACAGAGTGCCAAGCAAACGTCGCATATTGGCTTCAGCGAACAAGTGTGTCAGTGTGAGGCCACCGGCAAGCTGGGCGCTTTGGCGAAGTCAGCGGGTACAGCGCCCGTCAAGCTTTCCAAAAAGCTGACGATATCAGCCACTTGCGAGTCACTGAGTTGTTTGCCCAGTTGCAACTGCGCCATGATGCGCACCGCTTGGGGCAAAGTGGCTGCAGTGCCATCATGGAAGTAAGGTGGGGTCATCGCCACATTGCGCAATTGAGGCACTTTGAACATGAAGGCATCTGCCTCGTTCTTGGTGTCCTGGAAGCGGCCTTTGTCGTAGCCTTT
>RFMX01000379.1 GCA_009927495.1 Betaproteobacteria bacterium | reverse complement strand
TCGAGGCGGACAAAACGTGCGCTTGGCTTCCGACCTGACGGGCTGGAAGATCAACATCATGGATGCAGCTGAATCTGCCCAAAAAGCCGCCACCGAAACACAAGGTTTGCGCGAGTTGTTTGTTGAAAAACTCGACGTTGATCAAGAGGTGGCTGATATCTTGATCGAAGAGGGTTTCACCAGCTTGGAAGAAGTGGCTTATGTGCCCTTGCAGGAAATGCTGGAAATTGAAAGTTTTGACGAGGACACGGTCAATGAATTGCGTGCCCGTGCCAAAGACGCTTTGCTGACAATGGAAATTGCCCGTGAAGAAAGTGTGGAAGAGGTCTCGCAAGATTTGCGCGACTTAGAAGGACTGGACGCTGAACTCATTCTCAAATTGGCCGATGGCGGCATTCATACAAGAGATGAGCTTGCCGACCTGGCGGTGGACGAGTTGGTGGATATCACCGGCCAGTCTGAAGAAGATGCAAAAACTTTGATCCTGAAGGCACGCGAACATTGGTTCGCGGGTCAAGCGTAACGGTCATGAAGAGGAATACCACAGATGACCAACACAACGGTTGCCGAGTTTGCCAAGGAACTCAAAAAATCTCCCGATACCCTGCTTGAGCAGTTGAAGTCTGCCGGTGTGCCCAAAGGCTCTGCCGCTGATGAACTGACCGATGCAGACAAGCAAAAATTGCTGGGCTTTTTAAAGGCCAGTCATGGCACGGACACGCCTGAGCGCAAAAAAATCACTTTGGTGAAAAAGTCCACCAGCGAGATCAAGCAAGCTGATGCCACAGGCAAAGCCCGCACCATTCAAGTGGAAGTGCGCAAGAAGCGCACCTTCATCAAGCGTGATGAAAGCGAGTCGTCTGAACCCGAGGAGTCCGTCGAGCCCGTTGTGGTGGCGCCCATCCTGGACCAAGCTGAACTTGCGCGTCGCGAAGAAGAAGCCCGTCGCCAAGCTGAATTTATCCGTCGTCAAGAAGAAGAGTTGGCAGAAAAGCGTCGCTTGCGCCAAGTCCAAGAAGATAAAGAGCGGGAAGCGCAGCAGCAAATCCCAGTGCCCCCCTCTGTCGATGGACAAGCTGTGGCAGTGGCGCAGGCTGCTGCCCAAGCTGCTGCCAAGCGCGAAGCTGATTCCAAAGCGCAAGCCGAAGAAGATGCGGTCAAGGCCAAAGACCTCGATACCCGCAGGCGTACCGCTTTGGCAGAGGCCGAGGCGATTCGCACCATGATGAACACGCCCAAAAAGGTGCTGGTCGCTAAAAAACCGCCAGAGCCCGTGAAAGCACTGGCTGCAGACGGCAAAGCCATCAAAGGTACTTTGCACAAGCCAGCAACAAGCACAACAACGGCACCCAAGCCTTCTGGCACTGCTGCTGCCAAAGACGGCAAGGAAGTCAAAAGCGCTAAATTGTCCTCCAGCTGGGCCGATGAGCAGGCCAAGAAAAAAGAAATCAAAACCCGAGGTGACGCCAGTGGTGGTGTGGGTCGCAACAGTTGGCGTGGTGGTCCTCGTGGTCGACGCGACCGCGACCGCGATGACACCCCTGTGCAAGCCGCGCCGGTGGAGGCTCGCATCATCGAGGTGCATGTGCCCGAGACCATCACTGTGGCCGAATTGGCCCACAAAATGGCGGTCAAAGCCTCAGAAGTTATCAAGCAATTGATGAAGCTGGGCCAGATGGTCACCATCAACCAGCCTTTGGACCAAGACACGGCGATGATCGTGGTGGAAGAAATGGGCCATGTGGCGGTTATCGCCTCTTTGGATGACCCTGAAGCCTTCACCGAAGAAGAAGCTTCTGGTCACGTGGGTGAGTCACTCGCCCGTGCGCCTGTGGTCACTGTCATGGGTCACGTTGACCACGGCAAAACTTCGCTGCTCGATTACATTCGTCGCGCCAAAGTGGCCTCAGGTGAGGCCGGTGGCATTACCCAGCACATTGGTGCCTACCACGTCGAAACACCGCGTGGCATGGTCTCCTTCTTGGATACCCCAGGCCACGAGGCGTTCACTGCCATGCGAGCCCGTGGTGCCCAAGCCACCGACATCGTGATCTTGGTGGTGGCCGCTGACGATGGTGTCATGCCGCAGACCAAAGAAGCCATCAAGCACGCTAAAGCAGCGGGTGTACCTATGGTTGTTGCGATCAACAAGATTGATAAGCCTGATGCCAATCCTGACCGTGTGAAAAACGAATTGGTCGCCGAAGAAGTGGTGCCCGAAGAGTTTGGTGGCGAGTCACCCTTTGTCGCTGTGTCAGCCAAAACAGGTCAAGGCGTGGATGAATTGCTAGAGCAAGTTTTGTTGCAAGCCGAGGTGCTGGAACTTAAAGCACCGGTGGACGCCATGGCCAAAGGCTTGGTGATCGAAGCCAGCTTGGACAAAGGACGGGGTCCTGTGGCCACCATCTTGGTTCAATCCGGCACGCTTAAAACTGGGGACGTGGTCCTTGCTGGTCAAACCTATGGCCGTGTTCGTGCGATGTTGGATGAAAACGGTAAAGCCACCAAGTCTGCAGGTCCCTCGATTCCTGTGGAAATCCAAGGTTTGACCGAAGTTCCTCAAGCAGGTGACGAGTTCATGGTGTTGTCCGATGAACGACGTGCCCGAGAAATTGCCACCTACCGCGCAGGCAAATTCCGCAACACCAAGTTGGCCAAGCAGCAAGCCGCCAAGTTGGAGAACATGTTCTCCGACATGACCTCTGGCGAAGTGAAAAACCTGCCCATCATCATCAAAGCCGATGTGCAAGGATCTCAAGAAGCCTTGGCTGCATCCTTGCTCAAACTCACCAACGAAGAGGTGCGAGTGCAGTTGGTCTATGGCGCGGTCGGCGGCATCAGCGAGTCGGATGTGAACTTGGCGATTGCGTCTAAGGCGGTCATCATTGGGTTTAACACCCGCGCTGACGCCGGTGCTCGCAAATTGGCTGAGAACAACGGCGTTGAGATCCGCTACTACAACATCATCTACGACGCAGTGGACGAACTCAAAGCCGCGATGTCAGGCATGTTGACGCCTGACAAGAAGGAAGAAATCATCGGTATGGCCGAGATTCGCCAAGTCTTCCGCATCAGCAAGATCGGTGCGATTGCCGGTTGTATGGTCACCAACGGCTTTATTCGCCGCAACGCCCGTTTGCGTTTGTTGCGCGACAACGTGGTTGTATTCACAGGCGAACTCGAGAGTTTGAAGCGTTTCAAAGACGATGTGCGTGAAGTCAAGGAAGGCTTCGAGTGCGGTTTGAACCTCAAAGGCTATAACGATATCAACGAGGGCGATCAACTTGAGTTCTTTGAAATCAAGGAAGTTGCAAGAACGATCTAAGTTTGCATGGCTGCAAGAAGTCTTCTACACCCCACCGTGGCTTTCGAGTTGCCGACCAAATCCAACGCGATCTGGCCGAACTTATTCGCGAGTTGAAAGACCCGCGACTGGGTATGGTGACGATCCAGTCGGTAGAAGTCACACCCGATTACGCCCATGCCAAGGTGTTTGTCAGCGTCTTGGTGGGCGACCCTGAAGCTTGTCTTGAAGGTCTGAACCAAGCAGCAGGTTTCTTGCGCAATGGTTTGTTCAAGCGTTTACATATTCACACCGTGCCCACTTTGCATTTTTTATACGACCGCACCCCCGAACGCGCAGCAGACATGAATGCCTTGATCGCACGTGCTGTGGCTTCTCGTGCCAAGGAATCTGACACGCCATGAAAACGCCTCGCACCAGGGTGCAACGGCGCCCTGTGCATGGGGTGTTGTTGCTTGATAAACCGCTAGGGCTGTCT